>JAEKLQ010000025.1 GCA_019509785.1 Fibrobacterota bacterium
TACACCGGCATAACGGGCTTCGAACGCGATCGCCTGGACTCGGTCAAGCTGTACGATTCGGCCGGCGCGATCATGGACAAGTGGCGCCCGGCGCAGATCGCCAAGATCGTGCACTCGCGCAACATCAAGAAGTCGGGTAACGGCAAGGATGCCGAGATCCGCTTCGACGTGGTGGTCGAGATCAAGGATGACGGCGGCGTGAGGAAGGGCACCTGGAACGGCACCATGACCGGCTCCTATGACGGCAGCCCCTTCAAGAGCGGTACGATAACCAATGTGGTCCGGGCGTGGGACAGCGGGCACTTCGGCTTCCCCGAATCCGGCACCATCGAGATCGACCGTCCGGTTCTGCACCTCTTGGCCGAGTTCTTGGGGGACGGCAAAGCCAAGGTGACCATTACCAACAAGGTGACCGGCAAGATCCGCATCCTGTACCTGGATGCGAACTATAAGGAGAGCGCGAACCCTTAAGGGACGGAATGAGTGCATGGGAGCAGCCCGCGGGCTGCTCCGGCCGGGCCCGGAATGGGCCCTTTTTTATTTCCTCCGTTTTGGGATTAATGTCAGTTTAGTCTGATAAAACCGAGGCACGCCAAAAAAACAGCCTTCAAGGCATTCTTTGTTTTCCGTTTGGAAACGCTTCATGCCCCGACATCAAGAACCACCAACCCAAATTCTCCCAGGGAGAATAATATCCAGGTTAAATGGGAGCCGGGAGGGAAATGGGAAAAGTAGGACACGGTAGCGCCATGGGCCTTATTTTATGCCATCGGGAGGAAGCCACTAACATGAAAACCACTTCGAAGCATCGCAGCCTCGCCCTGGGCCTGGGCTTATTGGCCGCATCCCTATTGGCCGTTAAGGGGTTTTCGCAAGATCCCAACTTCTATATCTTCCTGGCCTTCGGCCAATCCAACATGGAAGGATACCCGGGCCAGCAACAGCATCAGGATTCGGTCGGGCTGTCCTCCCGCTTCCAAACCATGCCCGCCGTGGACTGGCCGGATGGAAGCCGTAAAAAGGGGACTTGGACCCCCGCGCTTCCGCCCCTCTGCCGCAACAGCACCGGCCTATGCCCCTGCGATTATTTCGGCCGGACCTTGACGGACAGCCTGCCCGCGAACATCAAGATCGGGATCATCAACGTGGCCGTGGCCGGGTGCGCGATCGAAATGTTCGACCCGGCCAAATACCAAAGCTACGCCTCCGGCCAGGCCTCGTGGCTGCAGGATATCGTCAAGCTCTACGGCGGCAGCCCTTATGCGCGCTTGGTTGAGGTGGCCAAGTTGGCCCAGAAGGACGGGGTGATCAAAGGCATTATCATGCATCAGGGGGAGTCCGGATCTTCGACGGGGAACTGGAACGGCGAGGTCAAGATCGTATACAACAATCTGGTCAAGGATCTCGGCTTGGATTCCAACAAGACGCCTTTCCTGGCCGGGGATTTCACCAATCCCAATGGTCAGAATTCCATTGTCTGGGGCCTCCCCAAGGTCATGAAGCAGGCCTACGCGGTTTCTTCGAAGGGGGACGAGGCGAATAGCACCGGCATCCATTTCAGCGCCGCGGGATATCGCGCCTTAGGGAAGAGCTATGCCGACACCATGCTCATCGCCATGCGCAAGCTGGGCATTGGGCCGACGGGACTCTTCGCAAGCAGATCCCGGTCCGGGGCTTATACCATCCGGAGCTTGGCGAATACCGATGCCGGGACATTGCTGTCGTTCGGCATTCCGGAGCGCGCCTTTATCACGCTTAGCGCCTATACCGTGGGCGGCAGGCAGATTGCGCAATTGGCCCGTGGCGAGTATGCGGCCGGGGAGCACTCCATTTCCTTCGGCGGGGAAGCGATGCCGGCGGGCGCCATCGTACTCAAGTTAAACTCGGGTTCCAATACCACGGCCCGGACGCTCGTCATGTCCACGGCCCCTTAAGAGTCCCTGACATGATGGATGCCGGGCGGCGGCCGGCGCGGGTCCTATTGACTCCGCGCGGCCCAGGGCCGGAGCCCCGAAGACGCCTATCTGTCCTTATTGTTTCGAAAGAATGACCGAACCGTTATTCTGATCATAAGGAATGGGAATCGTCAGCTTGTTTCCCGAGAGGGTTCCGGTTACGGAATCGGGCGTGGGCGGCGGGACGCCTTCCGGAGAGATGCCCGGCGAAGAAAGCAGGCTGCTCGCGTACTTTAAAGAAATCGTATTTCCGGTCAGTTTATACTTCCCTGCCAGGGTATAGGTTCCATACGACAGAGGCAAGGTCCCTGCAAAAGCCGTATCGGCCGTGAAGACCAGGATCATGGTGGAGTCCGGCGCCTTGCCCTTCCAGGTTCCGGCCACGGCGTTGGACGTCCCTGAATCAGTAGAGCTATCGCACCCCAGCAGAATGAAGGCGCCGAGCAAGGAGCCGATCAAAACGGTTTTGAATCTTGCGCTCATGAATACCCCGATGAATTGGATGTGAATGAACCCCTAAGTTAAACAGCCTATGCGGTTTCCGCCTAGAGGGATTTTTTCGCGCGGATACTGAAAACGGGCCAGGGGCTGGATAGTTCCTTCTCCCCGATGGGCCAGCTGAAGTTCACGTGGTTCACCACCTTCTGGGTGGATTTGCTGGCCCCCAGGCGCACGCCGAAGCCCACTGAATAATGAAGTTTGTCCCAATCGAAATCGCGGTAAGCGGGAAAGGTATTGCCGGCGTTGGCGAAGACCGCCAGGGCGGGCACCACGGTGCCGATCTCGAAGGTGGGAAACAGGCGTTGCTCGGCCTCGATGAGGATGCGCGCCTGGCCCGCGTAGTAGAAACTGGGGTAGCCGTTGAGCCCGTTGTCCTCGCCCAGCAGCACTTGCTGCGATTGCTCCGAGGCGAAAAAATGGTTCCAGGTCACCGCCAGGAAGGACGAGGTGAGGTAGACGGGTTTCCATTGCATCTCGCCGAAGGCGGAGGCGTATCCGTCGTCGAAGCCGCTCGGGCCCACGAAGTAGTGCATGGAAGCGCTGGTGTTCATGAAGAAGGAGTCCCACCAGGCATCGTTGAAAACGGCCGTATGGCTCAGGTACCAATCGTCGTTGCGGGCGCCGAGCCAAGATTGGTCCTTGGCCGCCTTGGTGGTCAGGCGCCAGCCCGTTTCCAAGGTCTCGCTCCATTTCAGGTTGTTGAAGTTCTGCACGGTCTTGTAGTCATATTGGTAAACCGAAAGCGAGAGGCCCAGCAGGTAATCATGGCGTTCGTAAGGATAAAGCCCCGAGAGCGGCTCGCGTCCTGGGTGACCACGTGCTTGAATTGCGATTGGACGTGGTAGTCCCCGCCCAAATCCTTTGCCAAAGTATCAGGCAAGGAGGACAGCCGATTGGCGTCGAAGTACACGTATTCCGAAGTCTTATCGGCGGAGAAGGAGGATGAAAACGACCAGCGGCTGGTGCGCGATTCCAGCGGCTTGGACAAGGAGAAGAGGGTGGAGTAGCCGTCGGAAAGCCAGGCCGCATGGCTAGCGAAGCGCAAGCGGGCCGGGGTCAACGCGTTGTTGGCATAGTCCAGCCAACGCGTGTCCCGTATCTGATCATGCCCGACGAAAAAACCGAGCCTTTGCCCGGTCCCGAATAGATTGCTTTCCACCGGGCCCACCCAGTAGATCCATTCGCGTCCCAAGCGGTTGATGCTGAAGCCGGGCACCGTGGTCCATTGATCATAAGTGGTGACGATGATATGCGCGGTGCCGTCCTGCCAGCGCATCACTTCGATGATGGCATCGGCCAGGAATTCCTCTTGGCGCAGGGACTTCTCGGTCTCGAGCAATAGGCCCTTGGTAATCGTGTCCCCTTCCTTGAACAACAAGCGCCGCCTTATGGTTCCGGGCCGGCTTTCGATATGCAGCTTGTTGCCTACGTCATAGACCCATTGCTCGGCGTCGCTATGGGTGGCGCTGCCCTCGAAAGCGTCCTTGATGGACAATTGGATGGACCGCACCTGGGCGCTGAAGGTATCGGGAAGATCCTTCGCGCGGGTGAAGCCCTCGGCGGGCTGGAAGAAGCGATTGCTTTGGGCGGAGGCGGTCGGGGCGAAAAGGGCGAGGAGGGTTAACAACAGAAGGAAGGGCATTGCGCAGGAAGATAAAAAGTTGTGCCTCGGCGCGGCCGCCTATGTCGATCGGATCGGGGGAAGCGGGCCTATAAGCCGGGTTCTGTCTCAAGCGATCGGGCAAGCCCGATCGCTTGGGATGGCCATCCATCTGGGTCGGCGGTTGCCCGCCGCCTCGAGCGACCTACCCGGTGGCCGGCCGGAGCGGACCGCTCCAGGGACGGCGATCTTGCGAAAGCCCTCCTCGGCCACCCTATTTGGTCTTGCACCGGATGGGGTTTGCCCTGCCGTCCCCGTCGCCGGGAACGCGGTGAGCTCTTACCTCGCCATTTCACCCTTACTCGGGAACGGCCTTGCGGCCTTTTCCGAGCGGTATATTTTCTGTGGCACTTTCCGTCGCGTCGCCGCGCCTGGCCGTTAGCCAGCATCCCGTCCTATGGTGCCCGGACTTTCCTCCAGGATCAAACGGCGCGAGCCGAAGATCCCAGCGGCCATCCGGCCCGCTTCCCGATCCGATCAGGAGGGCGGACAAGATAGCAACTAGTTGCCGGGGACCTTCCCGGGGCCGGTCTTGCGACAAGGTTCCGACCGGATCGGTGCTACGTCCGGATCAGAGGTGTTCGGCGCCGAGGGGCGCGGGATTCGGCGCCGACTTCTTGAGGAGGGATTGGTACTGCTTGTCCGCCTTGAGGGCCTTCTCCAACGCCTTGCGCCGCTTTTCCTCGCCCGTCAGGCATTGCTTGGCGCGAGGCTGGGTGGCATAGCGATCATCGCAGGCCTTCTCGGCCGCGAACTTCTTTTCCATCAACGCCTGCACGGAAGGGTCGTTCATGTCGGCCCCATGCAGCTTGGCATCGTTCAGTTCGCGGTCCACGCGGGCGTAGGCCGAATCGGAGCGGCATTCCTTAAGGAACTTCGTCTTCTCCCGATCGCAGGCGCGGATCTCCTTCTTGTCGGAATCCGAAAGGATACGCCGCTGGATCACGCGCTGCAGGGAGTCGAGGCTATTGAGCACGGAAGGATCGACCGGGGTCGCCGTAGGCTGGGCGATGGCCGGAGCGGCGCAGAGAACGGCGCCGAGGGCGGAGAAGGCTAAGGCACACGCTAAGCGAAGGCGCATCGGATCTCCAAGGGAAGTTGACCGCAATATACTCGTCCCCGTATCAAAGCACCTTGGGAAACCGCCGCCGCGCCGCCAAGAAGCAAGCAGCCGACGCAGCCAGCAAAGCGGCCAGGGCCGAGGCCAAGACCAACGTCGAGCCGAAAAAAGCCGGCGAGAAAGCGGCCGCCAGGAAAAACAGTCCCAGCATGGCCAGGCTGGAGAGCTGCGCCGCGCCGCGTACCGACTCGGCGATGAGGGAAAGCAAGGTGGACAAGGCGCAGAGGAACAGGGCCAACGCCGGGGTCAAAACCATGGCCTTGATCAGGAGCGCGCCGAAACCGGGATAGGCGTAGCCTTGGGAAGCCAGCATGGCTCCCAGCGCCCCCTGCCCCAGCCAACCTACCAGCACGGGGAACGGCAAGATGCCGAGGATCTTCCCCCAGAACAACGGGCCGATGCCCACCGGCAGGCACATGAGTATCTCCAAGGTGTTGCGCTCTTTCTCGCCGGCGAAAGTATCGGCGCCGAGGGGAACGGCGGCGCTGGGGGCCAGTACGGCCAACATCAGCAACAGCGATCGGGCCAGCTCCAGGGTTTCCCGGGGCGAGCCTATGCGACCCCAAAGGGTAGCCGCTTGCAGTCCAAGCAAGATGAGAGGCGTAAGCAGGAAAGGCAGCAGGAAGCGCGGCTCCTTGAGGACGAGGCGCCACTCATGCCGGGCCATGCGCAATGCGTCGCCCATCAGGCCGCCCCCGTGAAACGCGCGTACGCATCGGCCAGGGTAGGACGGATCGGTTCCGCCGAGGCCAAGAGGAGACCGCGCTCCACCACCGCGCGCAACAGGGCGGGCATGCGATCGAAAAGGCCCTCGGCTTCCGCTTCCAGGGCCAGGGCATCGCCCGGGACGGTCGTAACGCGGGCGGAGAAGGCGGTCTCCATCCAGGCCCGGTCCGCCGCTTGGGCGGGGGCCGCGAAGCCCAGGCGGACCCGGGCAGGCCCCCCCGCGGCGCCCAGGATGGCCGCGCGTTCGCCGGCCGCCCGTAAAGCTCCCTGCGCCAGGAAACCGAAATGGGTCGCCACCGCTTCCATCTGCTCCAGGCGATGGGTGGCGACCAAGGCGGTGGCTCCGGCCTCCGCGAGGTAACGCCCAAGATACCCCAGCACCTCGCGCTGGGAATCGGGATCGAGATGATCCGTAGGCTCATCCCACAGGAGCAGCTCTGGCCGATGCAACAGGCTGCGCGCCAAGTGCAGCTTCTGGCGATTGCCTTGGGACAGTTTCCCGCAAGGCTTGCCATCGAGGGGAATGCCGAACTCCCGGCAAATCCCGTCGATGCGATCCCCGGCATCGGCCAAGCCGTAGAAGGAAGCGAAGAAGGACAAGTACTCGCGCGCGCTCAGGCGGCCGTACACGCCCGGGTTCTCGATCAACACCCCGAGGCGGGCCAAGCGGGAACGATCGCCCCCGTCCGACGACCCGAGTACGGCTATCGACCCGGAGGTCGGCTTCACCAAGCCGGTGATGCAACGCATCAAAGTGGTCTTCCCCGCCCCGTTCGGCCCGAGCAATACGAACAGGGAGCCCTTGGGAATGTCCAAATCCACGCCCCCCAAAGCCTCCACCGGCCCGGTCTTCCCAGGGAAGGTCACATGCAGGTTACGGCAGGAAACGGCCCCCGCGCCTATGCCGATCGCGGGAGCGGTCGTTCGGGGCTCGATCAGCGAAGTAGGGGTCATCGACCCCAAAGATAGATTTCGCGTGGGGCGCTGGTTTCCGTATGCTGGGTCCGGCGGGCCCGGGGGCGCGTGGGCGGCTCAGAGGAAGCGGGTCGATGCGTGGGGCTTTCCGGCGGCCTGGGAAAGGGGTTCGCCCGCGCATTTGAAGAGCGCGGGCTGGCCTTACTTCGAGTGCGTACCCTTTCCCAGGCCCGCCGTCCGCTTCCATGCGCCGCCCACGCACCCCCGGTCCCGCCGTCTCCGCCGACCGAACCCGCGACCGGCGCTCTTTGGACTGGAACGATTGGGTTGGGCCGGATTGAGAAGTGACGCCCATCGTGGATGCCCACCGTGGACGCCCCTCCCCGCGATCCGCAAAAAAGGAAAGCGATTCCCGTCCCGGGAGAGCGTCCGCGGGGCCCGCCGGAGGCGAAGCGGGCGGGACTGGGCTTGCGGGGCGGCGAGTCAAAGCGGACGACATCCTGGGAAGGAGATCGATCCACTCCTAAGGCAAGCCCGCGCTCTTCAAATGCGCGGGCGTCCGTCCCTTCCCAGGAGGTCGGGGAGCCTCAACTCAACGATCCGCTTTGTCCGAGCCGCACCGCATGCACAGGCACGCCAGACCCACCTCAGGCGGGACTCAAAGCAGCGATCACCCAGAGACGTGCATCGACTCCACCAGCATATCGGGAACCTTCACCGAAGAAAAGGAATCCGAATACTCGCCGGAGAATCCGCGGATGGCCATGAGCAGTTCGAAAAAGTTGGAGTTCAGGGTGATCTTGTCCACGGGCCGGATGCGTTTTCCTTGCTCGTACCAGAAGCCCTGGGCGCCGATGGAAATTTCCCCAGAGATGGCCGAACAACCCGAGCCGCCCTCCAGCTTGGTCACGAACAGGCACTTGGGGTGGGCCGATAGGAGTTCGTCCAGGGACTTGTCCCCTTTGGGCACGATGTAGTTCGAGAATCCCGTACCCGCCTTGCCGGAGTAACCCCGGGAGCCGCTGCCGGTGGGCGCTACGCCCGCCTTCTTGGCCGACTCCAGGTTGTAGAGATAAGTCTGCAGGACGCCGCCCTTGACCACTTCCAAGCGCGAGGTCGCCACGCCTTCGCCGTCGAAAAGATGCGACCCGGGCGCGCCGGGGATATGCGGCTCGCTGAATATGTTCAGCAAAGGAACGGCGATGGCCTGGCCGACCTTTCCCGCCAAACGCGATTGTCCCTTCTGCACCGCCTCGGCGAAGAAGGGGGAACCGAACATCGACATGATGGAGGGCGCCACGCGATTGCTGAACACCACCGGATAGCTTCCGGAAGGAACCGATTCGGCGCCCAAGAGCTCCGTCGCGCGTTCCACCGCCTTGGCGGCCATGAACTTCGGGTCGAAGGCGAAGTCGCGTCCCCCGTTGGAATACACCCCCATCTTCTTATGCTCGCCCTGCTTGGCCACCACGCCGATGCCGGCCGAAACCACGTTGGAGCGCGAATGGTAGTCGATGCCGTTCGAATTGCGCACGATGGACATGCCCGATGAGCGGCTGGCCCCCAGGTAAGGCACGTTGTCGATGCGCGGATCCGCCCCGCGGGCGATGGCCTCCAGCTCCAGCCCCAGGGCCTTGAGCTGATCGAGGGTGACCTCTTCCAGGGCCGGATTGTATTGCTTGAGATCGAGGTCCGGCAGGGGCCGGGGCTGGGGCAGATCGATGTCCACCGGATCGGTGAGCTTGGTATGCGCCAAGGCGTCCTTCACGGTCTGCGCGATGGCCTCATAGGACATCTTCTCGGTGAAGGCGAAGCCGGGACGGTTGTCTTTGAAGATACGGATGCCGATGCCGCGGGAATTGGAGATCTCCGTGCTCTTGACCTTGCCTTCGAAAAGCTCCAGGCCCATGCTGTCCGATTCGCCCGCCACGCAATCGAAATGATCGGCGCCCTGCCGGCGCGCCTCTTCGCACATGCAATCGAGGGCCTCGGCCGGAGCCAGGGATTCGGAACCGGGATTGCCCGCCTTCTGGATCATCTTCCCCCCACCAGGATGTTGTCGACTTTGATGCTCGGCTGGCCCACCATCACCGGGATCGAGCCGGAGGATGCGCCGCACATGCCGGCGGCCAATTCCAGATCGTCGCCCACCATGGAGATGAGCGGTAGGATTTCCGGGCCCTTGCCGATCAAGGTGGCCCCGCGCAGGGGTTCGCCGATACGGCCGTTCTCGATCTTATAGGCTTCTTCCACCGCGAAGTTGAATTCGCCGGTGGCCGGGTTGACCGAGCCGCCGCCCATCTTCTTGGCGTAGATGCCGTTGTCGATGCTGGCGATCATCTGGGCCAGGGTCGAGTTCCCTTTGTCTATATAAGTGTTGCGCATGCGCGAGACGGGGGCGTACTGGTAGGACTCGCGGCGCGAGCTGCCGGTGATGCCCGCCCCCACTTCCTTGCCGCCCACGCGGTCGCTCATGTAAGCCTGCAAGCGCCCGTCCTTGATCAATACGGTCTTCTGCACCGGATTGCCTTCATCATCGATGTTCTGCGATCCCCAGGCGTTGCGCAGGGTGCCGTCGTCGACGGCCGTCACCGCGGGATGGGCGATCAATTCTCCGACCTTGCCCGCGAAGGGCGTGGCCTTGCGCCGCACCGCCTCGGTCTCGAGCAAATGCCCGCAGGCTTCGTGGAAAATCACGCCGCCGAAGCCGTTGCCCATGACGACCGGCATCTTGCCGCCCTTCACGTAGCCGGCGTTCAGCATCAGCACGGCGCGTTCGGCGGCGAGCTTCGAATAATGGGAGATATCCAGGCCTTCGAAGAATTCGAATCCGCGCATGGCCCCGGGGGCTTCGCTTGCGGTGAAGATCTCGCCCCCCGACTCCGCGGTCACGTTCACGGTGAAGCGGCTGCGGGTGCGCGTATCCTCCGCCCACAGGCCCTCGCTATTGCAGATGAGCACTTGGCTCACCACGTCGCCGGCGCGGGCGTTGACCTGGATGATCTTGTCCGAATAGCCGCGCGCGATGTGGTCGGCGAGCTTGACGAGATCGAGCTTCCTGTCCTGCCCGATCTCGCGGGGATCCTTGGTGATCTTATGCTGGTTCTCGAACACCATGCCCACCAGCTTCACCGTCGGCTCGGAAGTGCCGGGATGGATAATGCCGCGGCTGCGGGCGAGGTTGTCGATCAGCCGGACGATATGATCTTCGCTCTCGTTGCTGGTGTGGGCGTAGAGGATCTCGGTGCCGTAAACCAGGCGGATGCCCAGCCCGTAGTCGGTGCCGGCCGAGGCCGATTCCACCTTGCGATCGCGGAAGGAAACGGACGCGTTACGCGTCTCTTCCTCGAAAAGTTCCACGAAGTCCGCCTTGCGGTCGAGGCCGGCCTGGATCAGGCGGGCCGCTTTGTTCTTATCCATGTTTTTTTCGTCCTGGTGGTATCTTCCCATTATAACAATTTGGCCGATCGCGATCCCGGATGCGATGCGTAGGTCCGGTATTCGCAAGACGCCTGGGCCGGGGGGCTGGATATGTCCCCTTTTCCCCTGTTTCGGGCCATGGGCCCCGGCCTCGCTTTCCTATTGACCACCGGTCTTTGCGCGACCATGCGAACGGCATCCGCGCAAGGTGATGGCTGGCGGGATCTAGGGCTTCCCCAGGACGCGCAGGTAATGCGATTGGCGCTTGGTCATGCACGGGCTTCTGGCGCCGCATCGATGAGGGCGAACTACCATAAATCCGGGCCGATTTTCCGCCGGCCGCGATGAAGCAACGGGGGTTATCTTAGGGATAATCTTCGCCCGGGAGATCCCATGCATCCTTCCGCCGGACCCGCCGCTTCGTTGGCGTTGTCCGCTACCTTGCTCTTCGCGTCGCCCGCTTTCACGGCCGATTGGAAGGATGCCGGCCTTCCCGGCGGGGGGTGGGTATCGAACCTCGCCCGCCTCCCGGCCACGTCGCAAAGCCCGGCGGCCCTGATCGCCGGAACCGAACCAGGGGCAATCTATCGGTCCCTTGACGGAGGCGTCCAATGGGAACGCGTGCTTCCCGATGCGGGAGAGCCCATCCGCAGCCTGCTGGTCGATGGGGACATCGTGCTGGCCGCGGCGGGAACGCGAGCCGATATCGGCCTTTGGGATTGCTTCGGGCCCTACGGCTCCTGCCCCAGTCCCTGGGCCAATGGCGGAATGTTCCGTTCCACCGATCGGGGAGGAACCTGGCAACGGGTAAAGGCGGACAGCTTGGATGGCGCGGTCCTGGGCTTGGCCCGGACGAACGCAGCCTGGTATGCCGCCGGAGGTTCCTGGCTTTGGTCGTCGGCGGACAAAGGCGCAACCTGGAAACGCGTGCCCCCGGATACGGGCTGGGTCCCTTATTCCTCGGCCATGTCCGCCTTCGTCTCCGATGGCGTCCGATTGTATGCCGTCGCCAGGCAAGGCCTCTACTCCGCCCAGCTCGATGCCCCGAGAGGCGTGGCTTGGAAACGGGAACCGGGTTTAATCCTGGCATTGGCCGCGGGCCCGGACAGGATCTACCTATCCGCTAAGCCCGACGTGAATCCCGTCCAGGGCGGTTTCAACGCGGACGGCATTTACAGCCGCAGATCTTTCGACCTTACTTGGCGGCTGCTGTCGCCGGATACGGCCGCGGCCCTGGCCGTGGATGGCGATACCGTGCTCGCCGGCTCGGCGGCAGCCATGCGCGTCAGCCGTAATGTGGGCGCCAGTTGGAATCCTTTCGCGATGCCATTGCCCAACCTGGGTCGTACCGGAACTTTGCTGGTCGACGGCGCCTATGCTTTCGCGGGCGGCGGCGATTCCCTAGGCATCCGCAAGGCGGCTTTCGCTTCGGGTGGCTGGACTTACCTGAGCCCGGGACTGCGGGATTATTCCGCGTACGCCCGCTTCGCGGGCGGAGTCCTCTTCTCCAACGACGCTTACGGCGATCTCCTACGCCAAGGCGACCAAAATACCTGGTCTAAATTCCCCTTGGGGATTTCCAATTACATCGAATCCACCCGAAAGCTTCTCATCAGCCAGATGGGCCGCTATGCCCTGATCGGGGCGAACTCGGGGTTCTACTCCCTCGATCCCGCCGGAACTTGGAATCGCCTCGATAACGTGCAAGTGGACGGAATCGCGCGCGGGGAAGGTTGGGTGGCGACCTTCCAGGAAGCCGGTTGGTATTTACGGAGTTGCGTCGCCAATGACTATCTGGTCTGCGCTCCGTCGCATCTGACGGGCTTCCCTTCCAAAGGGCCTTATGCCGGCACCACGCCGCTGCGGCATTTCCGAGGCATGACCGCACGCGGCGACTCCCTGTACCTCGGCATCGATAGCATCCTGTACCGGTCGGGGGATCGGGGCGACTCCTGGCAGGCGGCCGGCAAGCTGCCCGACTGGATCTTTTCGCTAGGTTTCGCGGGAGACCGGCTGTACGGGATGCCTCCCTCGGGCGGTTCGCCGCTCGGGTCGAAGCTGCTCAGCGCGTGGGATGATGCGGCGCGGGCCTGGCAGCCGCAGGACCTGGCCGGCGTACGCGGCGCCTTCCGGGAAGCGGCCTTCCGCGGGCAGGAACTCTACCTCGCCACGGACTCGGGCCTTTTCGCCCGGGCGGCGGGCGGAACGGATTGGGTGGATTTATCCGGCGGGCTTCCGCAAGCGGACCTCCGCTCCGTGGCGGTGCAAGGGGATACGTTGGCCGTGGGGCTGATGCAAGGCGGGCTCTTCACGCGGAAATTGGGGCCCGAGACCACTGGGATGCGGGGCCAGTCGCGCCCCCTGCGCATCGCCCGGCCGAGGGGTATATGGACGCGGGAATACCGCGCCGACGGGCGACTGCGCCCGAGGTAACGCGCCGGTTACTGAGGCTAGCCCTCGCCGGGGAAGATCGAGTCGATGCGATCCGAAACCTGCTGCCCGCGGTCGGGCTCGAGATCGGGCATCATCTCCGCCACGCCGTTCTTGCGGACGTCCAACAGCACCGTCCCCAGCTTGGATTTGGCTTGGGCGGCGATCATCTTCACCAGGCCCAGATTGGTGCGATCGTCGAAGATCAACACCATGATCACGTCCTCGTCCACCAGGGAGATGTGGATGTTCTCCTTTTCGCCTTGATGGAACATGACCGAGAATTCGGTCTCGCCGATGAGCGTGGCGATGGCCTTGGTGGAAGCGAAGCTGCCGGCCGCCAGGGCGGCCAGGCTGGTCACGTTGATGTTCGGGTTGAAGCCGACCTGGGAGATCAGGTTCCCGTCCTTATTGATGAGGAGCACGTATGACGAGGCGGATTCGGTGATGAGATGCGACAGGATCTTGTTGATCCGATCGATGTCTTCCTTGTACACGACGAAGTCGCCCATGCGGCGCCTACTTATCCTTCCGGAATAGGCCGTCGAAGAAGCCTTTCTTTTTCTCGTTGGGATGCGGCAGCTTCTTGGTCTTGAAGGAATCGTCCTTCTGGAGATCCTCGAAGGTGGTCACGATCCCGCTGTTATCCCCGAAGCCCCCGGCGTTACGGGACGATCCCGGCCCGCCTTGATCCGGATTGGGGAAAGGCGTGGAACCCATGGGCGCTTGCCCGGGAGGGGCGAAGGAGGATCCCGGCCCTTCGAATGCCGGACCGCCGAAACCGGCGCCCGGCGGATTGTTTTGTCCGCCGAAGCCGCCCGCCGGCGGAAAGCCCGGTCCCGGCCCGCCGGGAGCCGAAGCATGCCCACCGGGGTTTCCCGGAAAAGGGGTCGCGAAGTTTCCGCCGCGAGGGGCGGATCCGGGGGAAGCGGGAGGCGTGCCGAAGCCGGGCATGGGCTGCATTTGCTTCGGGGGCGCCG
Source organism: Fibrobacterota bacterium (assembly GCA_019509785.1). Taxonomy (NCBI): domain Bacteria; kingdom Pseudomonadati; phylum Fibrobacterota; species Fibrobacterota bacterium. The sequence goes on from JAEKLQ010000025.1 coordinate 13,708, forward strand.
CGAAAGGATTGAGTCCGGGCGGAGCGCCCACGCCGGGGAATCCGCCGGTAGGCGCGCCGAAGCCGCCGGCCGCCGGAGGCGCGCCGGAAGGGCCCGCAGGCGGCGCCGCGTTGGGACGTCCTTGGCCGAAGGTTTCGACGAAGGGGGAAACCGGAATTCCGGGCGGGGGTTGGAAACCTGGCGGCTGGAAGCCGGGATTGCCCGTGGATTGGGGCCCGGGAGCTTGCGGGCCGGGCCCTCCCGGTCCGGCCTGTTTGGGAGGATAAGGCGGGAAGCCCCCCGGGCCGCCCGGAAAACCGGCTTTGGGCGCGGCGGGAGGATTACCGGCGAAGGGGTTGGGCGATGCCATGCCGAAGCCGGTATTGGGCGCCTGATTTCCGAAGGGCGAAGTCGGCGGGGCGCCGAAGCCGGGCGCGCCCGGAGCGCCTTGCGGAGCGGGTTTGGGCGCGGCCGGCATGGAGCCGGGAAATCCCGACGAGCCGGGCATACCGGAAGGCGGAGACATGAAAGGATTCCCGCCGGCGGGGGCGGTCGATCCGAATCCGCCGGGAGCCGGCGCGGCCGGGCGAGGGCCGGGCTGGGGAGGAGCGCCGAAGTTTCCCGGAAACTGCTGCGGTCCGGGCGGACGCGGAGGCGTACCCGCGAACGGGTTGGGCGCGCCGGGGGCGCCGAAGCCGGGCGCGCCTTGCGGCGCCGGCGCGGCAGGACGTTGGGGGGCGGAGGGTGCCGCGGGCGATCCGGGGGCGGCGGGCCGTTGCGGCGCGCCGGGGGCGGCCGGGCGGCGGGTCCCCTGGAAGCCGGCGTACTTGGCGTTGAACTTGTCGATGACAGACTTTCCGATCGCCTTCAGGGTGGTGAATACGCCCACTCCGGTCGCGGCTACGGCCTCGTAGAACGGCAGGTTGTGCTTGTTCAAGAGCGCGTTGAGCTGCTGCACCGGATAGACGTTAGGCAGATCGCGTTTATTGAACTGCAACACCAGCGGGATGTTCTCGATGGAATGGCCGTACTCCCGCAGGTTCTCCTGGAGGTTGGCGAAGCTTTCCAGATTCTCCTGGAGCTTGTCCACCTGGGAATCCACCACGAACACCACGCCGTCCACGCCGCGCAACACCAGCTTGCGGGTCGCGTTGTAGTAGACCTGGCCGGGCACGGTGTAGAGCTGGAACTTGGTGGAAAAACCCTTGATGGATCCCAAGTCCAAGGGGAGGAAATCGAAGAAGAGGGTGCGATCGGTTTCGGTCGCGAGCGATACCATTTCGCTCTTATCCTTGTCCGGGATCTTCCTATGGATGATCTGGAGGTTGGTGGTCTTGCCGCTCAAGCCCGGACCGTAGTAGACGATCTTGCAGCTGATCTCCCTCGTCGCGTAATTGATGGATGCCACGGGAACTTCCTTGGTTACTTGATTAAGGGGCTCACTTGGGCGATTTCGACACGGATCAGCCCGGTGTTGGCCTGGCTGTCCGCCAACACGACGAGGTATCCGAGTTCGACCACCTGCACGAAGAACTTCCCTTCGCTGGCCTCGATCATGGTTTGCATAAGCGCCCCCGCATGGGCGTTGGCGACGATCTTGCTGGCCACTTGCTGCACCGACACGATCAGGGCGCTGATGAAGTCCGATGGGACGGGGGTCCTGAAATGGGACACGATCTCGATCCCGTCCGGGCTCACGATGCTGGAGCCCTTGACGCCTTTGATCTGATTTATCCGTTCCAATATAGTCAACATCCCATTCAACCCCGTAGATAGCCGCGCGCATGCAGCAGTTGCGCGACGGCGTGGGCCCCGCGTTCGATCCTGAACTTGAACAACTCATAACTGCCCCGGTTCCCCGAGACGATGAGCAGGAACCGATCCGCCAACTCCAGGTTGAGGATCAGGTGGAAGCGGCCTTGCGTGAAGGTCACCACTTGATCCAATGGACCCAGCCCCAACATCCGGCAGCGCTCCAGGTTTTCCAGGAAGCTGGAAACGAAGTACGGGCCCTCGATGAACAGGCTCTCGTGGGAATCCTGCCCCCACGCCATCACCAGCCCCTCGCGGTTGTACAAGATAACGCCGTGGATGCCGTTGACCAGGCTAAGGTAGCCGAGGCATCCGTCCAGATCGCGCGACTCCACCAACTTGTTGATTTGCATCGCGCCCGATTCGGTCTTGCTCATGGCTGGGCCCCGGAAGCGGCCGTGCCGCCGGTCGCGGGAAGCCCGCCCATGCCCGCCGGCCCGCCATGGGCGGCGGGACCGCCAGGAACGGTCTTCTTGAAAGTGTTCTCGGCGCGCACGATGGAGAGCAGGTTCTGGTTGAGAGGGCCGGTGACATGCGCCATGCCTTCCCCGCCCGCATGGAAGGTAGAGACGGTGAGATGCTGGAAGGAAAAACAGATCTTATGGATCGGTCCCGCTTCGAGAGCGCCGCAAGCGTCCTGCAAGGACCCGGGCAATTCCCGCATCAGCATCGCCATCAGGGGTTCGAGCTCGGGCGACCGGCAAAAGATCTTCGGCCGCTGCTTGCCCCATAGGCCCAAGGCCTGGGTATTCGGATCATTGGCGATGCCCTGGGACAAGCCCATGTCCGCATCCCCGGACGCGCCCGCGCGATGGCCGCGGGAACCATCGCGGCCGAGGGCGACCGCCGGCGCCGGGGCCGAGGGAAGGGAAGCCAGGGCGACTTCGATGAAGCCCGGCCGAACGGCCTTGGCCGGACGGGCCGGAGAAGCCTGGACGGCCGGCGCGACTAGGGTAACCATCGGGGCCGGGGACGCCGGGGCCGGGTCGGCAGGCCCGCTCGCGATCTCCGGCGCGACGGGCTCCTCGGGCGGAAGCCTGGTGGGCGCGAATGATGCGGACAAGGCGGCGGCCGAAGCGGCCTCGACATTCCCGAAGCCGGAGGCCGATCGCGCTTCGGGAACCGGGTCGGGCGATTCCGGGGCGTTCTCTGCGAACTCGCGGTAGATGCTGGTTTCCAGCAGCGACAACGCCACCATATCGTTGGGATGCTGGTTCACGCGCGGGACCAGGCGCTTCTTCACCATCGGGTATTCGCCGGTTTCGATCCCGATTTGCGCCTGGAGATAGAAGACCATGTCCTTGAAGCGGGACGCCTGCTTGGCCTCCAGGCTGTGCAGCACGTGCGCCGCCAACTCGAACCTGCGCCGGCGGATGAGGAGGCACGCGTAGGCCAGGGTGCAAGAGCTCTGGATGAAGCTCTGGCAGATGACGTCCTCGGCGATGACCGCTTCGGCGGACTTGATTTCATGCTGCGGGGCGGCGATCATGGTTTGCGGATCCGTCTCATTTGAGGATGAAGGTGAAGCCGCCCGTGCGGCGATAATAGGGCATGCCCCCGGATCCGTCGAACTCCCGGCCGCCCAGCGCTCCCCGTTCCCGCAGAGGCGCCAAGGTGGCGGGAAGGCTGTCGGCGTGCGCTGCGAAATCGATCAAGAAAGTCTCCACGTTGTCCCGCGCCAGCGAGCGGGTGATCTCGTATTCGTAATCGCCCGAAACCTGCCGTCCGGGACCCGCCGGTCCCGCGGTCCCCGTCATCCAGATGGCGAACAACCGCACGGAGGTCGCGAACACCAGGAAAAGTATGGAGACCCCCAGCACCATGGCCGTCTTGCGATCCTTTTCGGACTGCGGATCGACCTGGAGGGGAGCCTCGCGTTCCTCGCTCGCCGCCTTCACCGGGGCGATGAACCCGCCGTGCCATAAATTTACGATGCATTCCGAAAGCCGGAAAGACCCGAAAGGCACTTGACGCGCGATTTGCGAGACGCTGCGCCGGGAATCCACCAGGCCCAGCACCAGGTAATCCCAGCCTTGTGGATCCCCGTCATAAGGTCGGCCGGTGGGCCGGAACACCAGCTTGGCGTCCGGCAACGCCTCGCGCAGGCGCGGCCATTCGTCGATACGGCGCATGCCCTCCATGCAGGCGAACTCGGTGGAAATGTTGAGAGGGGAGGCCGGCATCCCCTTTTGGCCGGCCGTGAACTCGTAGCGGCCTTCCAACCAGCCGAACAGCTCGCATACCAGGTCCTCGGTGATGATCTGCTGCCACTCCTTACGCTCCTCCTCCAGGAGATGGCCCTTGGAGGCCAAGGTATCCAAGAGGGAGCGATCCATGTCCCGGCCAATGGCCTCCATGTCCGACATATCGCCCTTGGTAACGCGGCCGGTCGAGATGAGGATGTCCTTCACCTTGCTTTCGGGGGCTTCCCCGTTCACCCGCACGCCCGCCAGGTTCCCTTGGACGATGGACAGCTCGGCCTTTTCCTTGCCGCGGGAGAGGAGCAGTTGGCCGGTCTTGCGCTGCTGCAGCAGCAATTGCAGCACGTCCGCCAGGGAGAAGTCCTTCAGTTCGCCCGAGAGGATCATCTAACCGCCCCCTTTTCCAGGGCCGCCCGGGAAGAAACCCGGTCTTCCGCGCTGAGCGGGGCGCGCAACTGCTTCAGGTTGAAAACGGCGTAAAGCAAAAGCAGGGGGGCGATGGGCAGCCATCTTAAGGGGCCCAGGGCGAAAGCCGGATATTCCATCACCGGGTGGTTCGCTCCCCACAGTAACCCGAACAGCATCGAAACGGCCAACGGCCACAGGAAGCGGCCGCCGCCTTTGCCCAGGTACAAGAGCCCGACCCCGGGGAACAGGCTGTTCAAGAGGGAACCGATCCGCACCGCGGAGAGGGCGGCGCGATGGCGCAGGCGCGCCACCAAATCCAGGCGCACGCGATTCTCCTGGACGCCCGAAACGGTTTTGAAGCACTGCTCGCAATGCACGCCTTTGCGGCAGGTACGGCACATGACGCGTCCGCAGATCCGGCATTCGAAAAGGTCCCATCCTTGGGTTTGCGGCGAATACCGGCGGAAGCGGAACCACAAGATGGCGACGGCCAAGACCACCGCCGCCAACAGCCAGGAACCCGGCAACTCCAGGATGCCGGCCTGCACTCGCACGCGCAGGAAATCGAGATCGAGCAGGGAGCGCCAAGCGCCCGTCCAGGCCTGTCCCGCGCGCAGCATGGGATCCATGGTCTTGCGCACGCCGGGGGCGGTCGGGAATTGTTCGTCGTTATCGTTGAGCCATTGCGTCACCAGAACAGGATCGATATCGGCGGCCCGATCCAGGAATTTCTTATGCTCCTCCGAATGGTTGTCGTACAACTCGGCTTGGCTCGAATTGAACCAGGTCTCCACCCGTTCCGGCGCCTCGCGCCGCGCGGTCGCGAAAACGGACGCCGCCTTGGCATATTCGAAAGACGCCATGGAGAGATCGCCCTCGTTCAGCAAGGACAAATCGCCTGCCGGATCGATGCGGGAAGCCTCGCGCGCCCAGTCCGCCGCGCGCAGGTAATTGCCCTGCTTCTTGTATTGTAACGACAGGGCCAGGGCGCGATAGAGGCTATCCTCGCGCGTGCGCAGGCGCAGGGCCGCAGCGCGTTCCACCAGCGCGCCGTCATAGCCGCGCGACCAGGCTTGATGGTAATAGGCCATGCCTTGGCGCGCGTCGAGATGGCTGCACATCGACCCCTCCCAAGCGATCAAGACCGGCAGGAGCGCGATGCCGAGAAGCACGGCGCGCAGCACCGATTTCTCGTCCCCGGAAGAATGTTTCCAGAGCAGCATGACTCCCAGGATCCCGAGCAAGGCGAAACCCAATCCGCCTATCGCCAGGCTAGCCAACATCAGGGCGATGGCAAGATAGCGGATACGCATTTCCGCCGCCTTAGGCAGGCGCTCGGCAAGAGGGTGCGCGATACGCGGGAAATGGCGCGCGAACAAGACCAATAATCCCAGCCCCCCGAAAAGGACCAGCCCGAAGCGCAGGCAACGGGAGAGATTGACCAGGAAGAGCGCCTGCGCATCGTAGTAGCGCAACAAACGGAACGTCTCGCCCAGCGAGGACCATATGTACCCGAGATCCCAAGAAAAGAGGGATTTCTCCCGAACGTACAGGACCAGGTTCTGGAACGGGATCCAGGGGCAAAAGGGATCGAGGCGATGGGCGAACTCCAGGTCCTGCCGGGCGGATTGGAACTTGCTTTCCCCCGTGGCTATCCGGGCTCTCCAGAGTTCGAGCTTGGCGAACTCCGGCAGGCGCAAGTATCCCTTTTCCAGCATGATCCGGTGGGTCTCCACCTGCCAGCCATGGGCGCGCTGGCGCGAGCCCGCCTCGTCCAGGATGCGCGCGGCCTCGTACGCGATGCCGAGATCGCCGCGTGCCGCCGTCGCCGCGGCCGCGAGATCGGCATCGCCGGCGCCGGGACGTTGGCGGTCTTCGGCCATGCCCAGGGCGAGGCCGGTCCAGACCGGGGCGGACGCGCTCGGCGAGCGCAACTGGCCGATCAAGGTCGTTCGATCGGTTTCGCCGGCGGTACCGGCGAAGAGCTTTTGCGCCAAGGGAAAACGTTGCTGGAATTCCCAACGCGATACGACCGCTTCGCGGAGCGACTCCAAGGCGGCGGTTTGCGCGCACGCCGGATTCGCCGCGTACGCGGCCGCCGCTAATGCGATGCAGAAAAACCTAAACACCCATCCGCCCCTTCCCCTCCCCGGGGAGGCCGACCGTTCCCTTAGAGTCCCCGCTCCGATTCCCATGCGCGTCAAAACTGGGCCTTCAGCCCGTATCTCTCGATTTTCCTATAAAGCGTAGATATATCCAACCCCAGGATTTTCGCCGCCGTCGGCTTGTGCCAATGATGCTGGGTCAATACCCAGAAGATGTAGGCGCGTTCGATGTCCCCCAAGGTGGGCTCGATTCCGGCCGATGCCGTCGCGGTTCCGGCCGCGAAGAGTTCCGTTCCGCCATCGGAGGCGGCAGAGGAAGCCGAAAGCGCGGCTGAGGCCGCCGGAGTCTTGGGATCCAGCTCCAGGCTTTCGATGGCCTCGCCCGTGCTGAAGGCGATGGCCCGCTCTACGGCGTTCTCCAATTGCCGGACGTTCCCCGGCCAGGCGCATGAGCGGATCTGCTCCAACGCGCTCGCGGTGAAACGCTTGCGGCCATGCGCTTTGCGCGTCAGGAAATGGTTGGCCAGGATCACCGAATCATCCCCGCGCTCGGCCAGCGAAGGCGTATGCACGCGGAGCACGTTCAGGCGATAATAAAGGTCCTCGCGGAAGCGGCCCTGCGCGACCGCGTCCTCCAGATCGACATTGGTGGCCGCCAGGATTCGCACGTCGATGGGTTCCGGAACGGTGCCGCCGACCTTGGTGATCTCGCGCTCCTGCAGAACGCGTAACAGCTTCACCTGGGTCCGCAAAGGCATTTCCCCGATCTCGTCCAGGAAAACCGTGCCCCCTTCGGCCACCGAGAAAAGGCCTTCCTTGTCGATATGCGCAGAGGTGAAGGAGCCCTTAACGTGCCCGAACAGTTCCGACTCGAGCAGGTTCTCGGAAAGGGCCGAGCAGTTCACCGGCACGAAGGGTTTGAGCGCGCGCTGCGATTTCTGGTGGATCAGCTTGGCCACCATCTCCTTACCGGTGCCGCTCTCGCCCGTGACCAGCACCGTGCTTTCCGAAGAGGCGATGGCTTCGATGCGTTCGCGCAAGGCCCGTATCGGTTCCGATTGTCCGACCAGTTCCACCCCTTGCCGGCGGATGAGATCCTTCAGCCCGCGGTTCTCTTCCTCGAGCACGCGCGGGGCCACCGCCTTTTCCACCACCTTGGACAGGAAGCCCATCTCGAAAGGCTTGGAGATAAAATCGAAGGCCCCCAGCTTCACGGCCTCCACCGCTTTTTCGACGGTGCCGTAAGCGGTCATGACGATCACCGGTAGTCGCGGCCAGCGGGCGACGAGCGCCTTCACCACGTTCAGTCCCGACTCGCCGCCCAGGGAAAGATCGACCATGGCCACGAGGGGTTCGGGGCATTCCAGGCGGGCTTTGGCCGCGGCGGCGTCATGGACGGAAAAAGGCGCATAGCCCTTCTTCTCGAAAAAGACTTCCAATAACCCGCACAACGACTTTTCGTCGTCGACGATAAGGACCGGGGGTTTCACATGGGAATTATCCCACTATTCGCAGGGCGGAGTCGCGGGGTTTGGCCCACGGAAGGCCAAGAAAAAGAAGGGGTTAGGCCCTAGAGAGGCCCTCACGGAGGGGGGCCCTCCTTGAGGAGGGGCCTATTTCTTCGAGGCGACGAGCGCGTGCACCTTGCGCTTGTAATTCGAGGCGGTATTCTTCGTGATACCGGCCTTGTTGCGGCGGGCGGCCTTGTCCAGCATGGAGAAAAAGACGGGAACCTCGGCCATCAGGGCCTCTTTGGTCGCCGCGGCGCGGATTTTCTTCAGGCTGGTACGGATGGCGGACCGCACGGCGCGGTTGGCCAGGCGGGCCTTGTCGGCGGTGATAACCCTCTTAATGGCGGACTTATGATTCGGCAAACGTTCCTCCGGACAATCGACTCGTGGGGGACAAACTTAGCATTTCGGGCTTTTCTTTCCAACTCCAAAGGGGGAAGGGGCTTAAACCTTGGAATCCCAAACGGAATGGGGACTCGGCTGCGGCCGGCCGCATTGTCCGGGGGCTTTAGCCCGGATAAAGAAAGGCGGGGACGTGGAATAGGTCCAAAATCGGCCCAACCAGGGGCCTCCAAAAATGGAACCAGTAGCCGATAATCCCGGGTCCGGGATACAAAGCCTCAAACGCCACAATCAGCAGCAGGGGGAAGATTCCTGCGCGGGATATGGCGGCTTCATATCGATCTGCCCAGTTATCGGACATGAAGGCGGTGACGATCTTGGAGCCGTCGAGGGGGGCGATGGGCAAGAGGTTGAAGATGGCCAGGCTGAAATTGATGCGGATGAAAAGGACCAGCATCGCGTACCAGCCCGAATCCAGCACGCGTTCGGCGAAGAGGGAGTAGAGGGAGCAGAAGAAGAAAGCCAGGATCAGGTTGGACATCGGCCCGGCGAAGGCCACCAGGGGCATGCCCGTGCGGGGATTGCGGATGTTCCTGGCATCGACCGGCACGGGTTTGGCCCAGCCGATAGGCATGGCCCCGAGGATCATGAGGGTTCCCAGGGGATCGAGATGGACCAGGGGATTGAGGCTCAAGCGCCCCATGCGCTTGGCGGTATCGTCGCCCAGGCGAAAGGCCGCCCAGGCATGGCAAGCTTCATGGAAGGTCAGCGAGACGATCAGGACGAAGAAGCGGAGCAGCAGGGCCGGGATGTTCTCGAACACTTGAGCCAAACTAGCAATCGAATTCGTCCGTGAATTGCCGGAACCAGTTCAGGCCGGGGTACAGCGGCGTGAGTTGCGGGATCAATTTCCCCAGCAGGTAGAGCGATCCGCAGGCCACCACGAGGTCGTCCCCGCCGGGACGAGGGGTCCCGGGACGGGGGGCCCCGAGAAAGGGGGCCCGGGGATCCGGGGCCGGAACGCGAGGCGCCAGAGGGCCCGTCGATCGCAGCCAAGCTTCCAAGGCCCCGGGCGCCAAGGGGAAAGCCTCCACCCGCGCGCGTTCGGCCGGGGATAACGCGGCTTCCAATTCGGCGAAAGCGAGGGCCCGCGGAAACTCATCCCCCAGCGGGACGAAAAGGATGCGCTCGGAAAAACCCAGCACGCGCCGGCAGACGGCGGCGTAATCCTTGTCCTTCATGACCGCGAAGAGCGACTGCACGCGGCGGCCCGGGAAGGCGCGCGCGAGGTAAGCCGCCAAGGCATCGATGCCGCCGGGATTATGCGCGCCATCGAGGAGCACCGGAGGCAGGCCAGGAGCCTCCAACCATTGCGTTCGGCCGGGCATGCGGGCCTGGCGCAGGGCCGGGATCCACGTTTCCGGCGGAGGCAGGGCGCGTCCCAGGAACACCTCCATGGCCAGCAGGGAAAGGGCCAGGTTCTCGCGTTGGTGGGATTCGGGCCTCAGGTCCCCAGGTAACTCGTAGGTGGCGTAACGTCCATGGAACCGTATGGCGGCGGGACTTTCCGCGCCGGGAATTTCTTCCCAGGCATGATCCATCAGCCGGATCACCGGGCTGCCGAAGGCGGCCGCGCGCCGTTCCAGCTCCTCCAGCAAGGCGGGCCTATCCTCCCTCACCACCATCGGGATTCCCGGCTTCAGGATCCCGATCTTCTCCTTCCAGATGGCCTCCACCGTATCCCCCAGGATCGAGGTATGGTCCAGGGAGATGGAGGTAATCACGGTGATGGCGGGCATCACCGCATTGGTCGCATCCAACCGCCCGCCCAGGCCCGTCTCCAGCACCACTGCCCCGCAGGCCCGATCGCGGAAGTAATCCAGGGCCAAGGCGGTTACGCATTCGAAGTAAGTGGCCTGCAATTCCAGGATGACGGGCAGGGCCCGGCGCAGCCAGGCGACGATGAAGGCGGCGGGGATGGGTTCGCCGTCCACCTGGATCCGCTCCCGGAAGCTGACGAGGTGTGGCGAGGTGTAGAGGCCCACGCGCCGGTAGCCGGCCGCGCCGGCCAAGGCCGCCAGGTTGGCGCATACGCTTCCCTTGCCGTTGGTGCCCGCCACGTGCAGGAAGGTGAGCCCGCGTTCGGGATTCCCCAGGCGGTCGAGCAGGGCGTGGATGTTCTCCAGGCCCAGCTTCATGGCGAACTGGTTGCGGGCGTAGAAGAAGGCGAGGCAATCCCGGTAGGTTTCGGGAAGCGGAAGGGATGGGGTTGCGGTCATGCGGCCGCCCGGAGCCTCGGAGGTGGATTCAGGAAAGGTGGGAAAGGATCGAGGCCAGGGTGTCCTTCAGTTCCTTGCGCGGCACGATCATGTCGAGCATGCCCTTCTCGAGCAGGAACTCCGCGCGTTGGAAACCGGGCGGCAGGTTCTGGCGGATGGTCTCGCGGATCACGCGCTCGCCCGCGAAGCCGATCATGGCGCCGGGTTCGGCGATGTTGATGTCGCCCAGCATGGCGAAACTGGCGGTGACGCCGCCCGTGGTGGGGTTGGTCATGATGGAGATATAGGACACGCCGGCGGCGTTCAATTGCGCGATCACGGCCGAAGTCTTGACCATCTGCATCAGGGAAAGCGCGCCTTCCTGCATGCGGGCGCCGCCCGAAGCCGAGACCATGATGGCCGGGATTTTCATCTGCAAGCCGCGCTTGAGCACGCGGGCGATCTTTTCGCCTTCCACCGAGCCCATGGATCCGCCGATGAAGCGGAAATCCATCACGCCCAGGCTCACCTTGATCCCTTTGATCTCGCCGACGCCGGCCACCACGCCGGAGTGGGCGCCGGTGTTCTTCTCGGCGTCGTGCAGGCTGTCCTTGTACTTCTTCTTGGCGACGAACTTGAGGGGGTCGGTGGACTTCAGGCCCGGGTCCATCACCTGCCAGGTACCATCGTCGATGAGGAGCTTAACGTAATCGTTGGCGCCGATGCGGAAGTGATAGCCGCAATGCTCGCAGACGTATTTATTGGCCGCCAGCTCCTTCCGGTACAGGATCTCCTTGCATCCTTCGCACTTCACCCATAGGTCCACCGGAGTGTCCCGTTTGATGAAAGTACCGATGCCGGATTTAGCCTTGCGGAACCATTCCATTCGTCTTCTAACCGTCCAGGGGAGCTTCTAAATGAGGGGATTTAAGATAGCCAAAGGGGGGAACGGCGTCTATTTGGCCGTAATTCCGAAGAAAAGGGTATAGGGTATAGGGTATAGGGTATAGGGTATAGGGTACAGGGTTCAGGGTTCAGGGTAAAGGGTTAAGGGTACTCTACTTTAACCAATCGACTCTCTGGCGCTTCGCGCCGGTACCCTTAACCCTGTACCCTGTACCCTAACGGAGTAAAGCCTACAGGCGAGTCCTACGCCATCGCCACCCGCCAATAGATGTAGTCCGCCCAGGATTGGTGGGGGATCTTGAAGCTCAGCTTGTTGACCAGGTTGCGCGGGGCCGCCTTGGTGAGCCGGGGCGCGTAAGGCTGTTGCAGCATGCTCAGCTCGCCTGCCTTCCAGCGCTTGTTCCCCTTGCGATTGTTGCAAGTCATGCAAGCCGCCACCACGTTGTCCCACGAGGTTTCGCCCCCGTGGCTTTGCGGAATCACGTGGTCGAGAGTGAAACTGGTCATGGTTACCTTGACCCCGCAATAAACGCAACGGCCATGATCGCGGGCGTAGATGTTCTTGCGGTTGAAGGGGAGGAAGTTGGTGAAGTTGCGAGGCATCACCTGCATATCCAGGCATTGCACGATGGACGGGATGCGCATGCTGAAGCGGGGGGAGCGCACCACCTTGTCTTCGTATTCCGCCACCACGATGGCGCGGCCCAATGACCAAAGGGTAATCGCCTTCTTCCAGGAGATGATGTCCATCGGAATGCCGGCCTTATTCAGCGCCAACGCTTCAACCATGGGGACTACCTTGGTCCGTTACCATCCCGCGCCCAACGCGCGGTTATCCTTATTTTACTAACATCCCCCCGCCTCGGCAGCAGCAAAATCGGGGTCTCCAGGGCCGCGCAGCCTCCAATCCTCCAACCTCCGGTTACTTTTTAACTACTCATCCCTTCCCAAGGGACCTGGAACCATGCGGCGGAAACCCAACATCGGCAGCCCCAAAATCGAAGCCGCCCTGGCGTTGGGGCTCTTGCTCAGCTTCTTCCTTCCCTGGCTCCGCTCGATGGGCAAGCCCGTGTCGGCCCCGGAGATCCGAGGTCTGCTGGAAGGGCCCCACCGCTTTTTCTCCTCCTTCCATGCGGGCTCGCGCGTTTCCATCGACTATCGCCTTTCGCTACTCCTTTGGACGGTGCCTATCGCCGCCGGTTGCATCCTGATGGCGATCGCGTTGCGGCGGTATCGCGGGTGGATGGCCGTGGTGGCCGGGAGCCTGGCGGCAGCGGCGTTCTTCTTCTTGCAGCATGAAGTGGAAGGGTTCCCGTTCCACCGTTTGGCTTGGGGAGCCTACCTGGCGCTTGGCCTAGGCGCGGCCTTGCTCTTCTCGGCCCTATGGCGGATTCTCATCATCCCCCCGTGAACTTTGGCTAGCGAGTGTGAGCTGGCTCACTCCCCTTATTGTTGCTGGAAGGCGGCGGTACTAGATTTTTTGACTTAACCCTTATGATGGGATCCCGGGCCATGCCGTTTCGCTTTTTCCGTTTTGCAGCCGCGAGTGGGCTTCTTCTGATTCCCGCTGTTCGCGGTACATGGGCGAAACCGGCCCCGAAGACGGAGACGAGAACCCAGGCGGCGGCGCCCGCTCCCTCTGGCCCGCTCCGGGTGGATTCCGCCAAGGTCCATAGCCTTTACCTGGACGGGGAATTCGACACGGCCATCGCCATGTTGGAAGCCAACCTGAAGGAAACCCGCCAGTACCGGCACGACGATAGCGTTTTCATCTTCAAGCATCTGGGCGTGATGTACGCGGCCCAATACGATACGCGCGAGAAGGGGAAGTACTACATGAACCGCCTTCTCTCCGTAGAGCCCACCGCCAAAATCGTGGATATGTACGCCAGCGACATGATCTATATGATTTTCAGGAACATCCAGGATGAGTTCGAGCAGAACCGCTTGTTCATGGGAATGCAGAGCCAGAACCGGCTCAGGAACGATTCGCTGGCCGAAGCGAAACCGAAAAAGGATTCCGTTAAGGAAAACCCGAAGGTGGCCTCCTCGTCTTCGTCGAGCGGAACGAAGTGGATTTGGGGCGGGGCGGCCGTGGCCACCGTGGCGGCGGGCGTGGGCGCCTACTTCATTTTAAGCGAGCAACCCAAGGTCGTGCGCAAGGGATCCGAATTTTGAACGCCTGGGCGAGACTCCTTCGGCGGACCGGAATGATATGGCGGTCACGCCGCTCATTGTGGGCCTTATCGGCGCTTTCTCTGTTCGCATGGAGCTGCCAATTAACCAAGAGCGATAAGGTCGAGAACACGCTTTCCTTCAGCCGGCTCGCGGACAGCCTAAAGAGCTTCGACAAAACCGTGATCGTGCTGAAGCAGCTCGACGGCACTCCCTTGGATACGATTTACCAGGCCAAGGTAATCCAGGACGCGGACGTGAAAGATTTGCTCGCGCCCCATTGGGATGGGAGCCGGATACTGGTGGAAATCACCGGCATAAAAGACGGCAAGGTAGTCTACCAGGTGGAGACCCGATATGATCGGGCCACGGGGATTCGCGATGGGGTCCAGGTTTACGTCACTCCGGACCTCGCCCTTTCGTCTACGGTACATACCCTGAGCCTTCTCATCGGAGACTCCTCGGATTTGCCGACGGTCACGATCCAACCAGCGAACCTCCTGGATAAAACCTTGGAATGGATGGTCGATTCGACCACGCTGGTAAAGCTTGGCCCCACCTACTTGCTGGCCTTACGGGCGGGCAAGGGTGAACTGACGGTCAGGCTGAAAACCCATCCCGATTCCAAACTTTCCTTCCCCTTCACCATTACCGAAGCCGGAACTGTTCCACAATCCATTACTATCGATCCGGAATCGCTGAAGATCGCCGCCAACGGGCCCTCGGCGCTTCTCACGGCCAAGATCTCCCCTTCCGCCGCGTCCTCCGCGGTCACTTGGACATCCGCGGATACCGGCATCGCCTCGGTGGATACGAACGGGCGGGTGCAGGGCAAGCGAGCAGGCGAAACTTCCATTCTGGCGACCTCCGCGGTACGCCTCAACGTGCATGCCTTCGCGCATGTGAAAGTAACGGATGCGGTTCCCGTCACCAGGGTCATTTTCGCCAACCATAACCTGTCTATCGTCGCGGGAAGCGCTGCGGAAAGCCTCTTGGTAACGGTTCAACCTACCGATGCCGATCCGTCCGTCAGTTTCACCGTATCCGACCCGAACAAGGCATCGCTGCAAAACGGGAAAATATCCGGGATCGCGGCCGGCACCTTGACCGTCATCGCGACTTCGGTTTCCAATCCTCTCGCCAAGGACACGCTCCACCTAACCGTTACCCCTCCCAGTCAGCAAGATACCGTGCCTCCGCTCAGGCCTAACGTGCACGTGAATCCCGTCGGCCCGACCAAAGCGCGGCGGCCCGTATGGACCTGGTCCAGCGGCGGCGGCGGCTCCGGTATTTACCAGGTTTTGCTCGACAAGACGTTCTTCGACACCACCACTAGCATTTCCTTGCCGGATACGACCTATACGCCCTCGGCCGATCTCAGCATCGGCGTACACGTGTTATACGTGCGCGAGCGGGATGCGGCGGGAAATTGGTCCCCGCCCGGATCGGCGCAAGTGGAAATCGATACCGCCGGTCCGGCGGCCCCCCTCATACATGGAACTTCGCCGACCGCCGTATTACCGCGCTGGACATGGGGGTCGGGCGGCAACGGCGGCGCGGGCGTATTCCGATCCCGGTTGGCGGATGCGAATTTCCCCGCGGGCGCATCCGAATCGACCGATACGATCTTCACGATCGCCAGCGCCATCGGCGGCACGACCTATACCTTGTACGTGGAAGAGCGCGATGCGGCCGGGAACTGGTCCCCGTCCGCCAATCTTCCCATCAAATACGATTTGAGCAAGCCGGTGGTGGCCATCTCGGTTCCGCAGGCATCGGGAACCTTCATCACCGCGTTCGATACGGTCACCATCGCGGGCAGCGCCAGCGGACCCAATGGCATCGCCAAGATCGATTACACGGTGAACGCGGGCGCGGCGACCTCCCTTACCGTGGGAACGGGCGGAGCCTGGCGCATCGCGTCCTTGCGGGTCGCCAACGCCGCGACCCTGGCCATCAAGGTTACGGCTACCGATAGCCTAGGGAATAAGGGCGAAGCCAATCTCTCCATCCTGCGGGATAGCATTCTGCCCCTTCCTCCCGTCGCCCTGTCCAAGCCGGCTTCCCCGACCAACGTGCCAACGGCATCATGGACATGGGCGCCAGGAAGCGACATCGACGGGAGCGGGCTCAACGGGAAATACCGTTGGAAGTTGGACGCGGGCGCCTGGACGGAAACATCGTCCGCAGCGGCTACGGGCGTGGCGCTTACCGAAGGAACCAGCACCTTTTATGTTCAAGAACAGGACAAGGCGGGCAATTGGTCCGCGTCGGTAACCGGGGATATCATGCTGGACACGAAAGTCCCCGACGCGGTTACCTTCGTCGGAACGGATTCTTCCGTCGTGACCACCCTCACGCCGACCTGGAAGTGGATCCCCTCCGTCGCCAACGGCGGCATCGACGCCTATATCCTGAAATTGGACAACGGAATCGAGTTCGATTGGCCGACCCGGACTTACACCCCGACCACGCCGCTCAGGAACAACGCCATCCATACCTTGATCGTGAAAGAGAAGGATTACGTGCCAGGCGTAATCGGGCCTGGCAAGCCTTTCAGGATACAAGTGGGATTGGACCCGAACAAACCCTGGGGAGGCTTGAAAAATATCGCGGCTAAGACCTCCGGCTGCGGCAATAGTGTGTTTGCTGGAAGCGGGAAATTCACGACCACGAGCGGCGGACAATCGAGAACCTATATCGTGGATGTGCCTGACGGTTATGATTGGCGCCATCCCTACCGGCTATTCTATTGTTCGCATTGGCTCGGCACCAGCGCCGACACGATGGCGGCCCAGAACTACCTCTCCCTCAAGACATTTGCGGACGCCGATACCGAACATGCTTTTTTCATCGCGCCGCAAGCGCTCGGAACGACCTGGACGCAAAGCGATCATGTTCTCTTCGATGATATCCTGGCCCAGGTGAAATCGACCTATTGCATCGATTCCACGCGGATTTTCGCGGTCGGTTTCAGCATCGGAGCCAGCTTCACCTATTCCCTTTCGACCACCCATCAGAACCAGATCCGCGCCGCCGTCGGCATCGCTCCGGCCAATTACAATATCTATCTCCCTTCCCCGCTCCCGCGCGATCCCATCGCATGGATGCAGACGACGGGCGTGAACGACGTCACCGACCCTTGGATCAGCGGCACCAGCACGACCCAAGGCGCGAAATATATCGCCATCCAGCGGGCCCAGGATAACGGTTGCACCGTTCCGGCGACCATCCCGACATGGCAGACAGGCGATCATGTCTGTTATGACTTCAGCGGTTGCAAGCCGGAATATCCCACCAAGGCCTGCACCTTCAACGGCGTTCACACCAACGTCAACATCGATGCGGGCAGCACGGAAAATTGGATTCCCGCCGAGGCCTGGAAGTTTTTCACGCAATTCTAAAGGGCTTGGCAGAGGAGGGGTAGGCCATTCCTTTTAATCATTTAAAATCAAATCGCTGAGGCTGGTGAAGTAGACGACAAGGTAAACCAGAACCGCCCCAAGAATCGCTTTACGGTAAACGGAAGCCGCGTAGCCCGGCGGTAGGCTAATCTCCAGGCTCGGTTCGGCCCGGAAACGGCTTTCCCACTTCCGCATCAGAATGCCATTAATGAGGATTTCCGTCGCGAGGGGCAGGAGGAAATTGAAGGCAAGCCATAAGTTGATCCGGTAATCCGTGGCCGGGCTGGCATCTGCGAGCATTTTCCCGGACCATGTCGCTGCCCCGGAGGCCAATGCGGTTATACACCAATGCTTCCGGAAGGACTTCCAAAGGATTTCAGTGCGGACCAGCCGCCAAAGGAATTCCCGCCGAATCGGTTCCGGCCCGAAAAGCGGTTTCCCGATGCGCTCGAAAAACGACCTGAGCAAAACATCGGGCTCCGCGAATAAGGGCGATATACGCAGCCGTCCTTGCGCGAACTCCAGATCCAACATCCATCGTTTAAACCGCCCAATCCGGAAGTGGATGCCCTTGAGGGAATGGAAGGGATATTCGGTTTCTCGGCCGTTGGAACCCAAGCGTAGCGAATCCGAGTCCAGCCTCAGGTATTTATCCGTCCCGCGGCGCATGAAGAACCAGAGGCTGAAAAGCAGGAAGGCCGCCACCAGGTTGGCCAAGGATAAGGACAGCCAAGCGGCATAAGCGGAATTCCCCTCCATCATCCGGATGCGTTGGACCGCGCCCCAATCCGTTGGGAAAAAGCGAACGAGCGCTAATACGATGAGGAGGTAAGGTAACCTTCGCAAAGCCGTCCGGACCGGATGAACGCCGGTTACGGAGCTTTCCGGAGGCTCCCGATCCACGCTCATGGATCCACCCGGATGGTCTGCGCGAGGACCCATTGGTTTTTCCAATTCAAATCGAAACGCCAATCGCCCGGGGCTTCGCCGGCCTGACCGAATCGATAGGAGAACCACTGGGTATAGTGCTCTCCGCGGATGGAAACCCGGAGATCACCGGTTTCCCTTACCGCGCCCACGCCATCCAGGATGCGGTAGGTATAATCGTAGTTGCGGCCCCGCACATTGGACAACTGCATCCTCAAATAGATCCGTCGCTTGCGCATGGCCTTCAAGGAAAGGCGTTCAGGACGATCGATGGCCTTGCCTTCCAGGATGTTGCGCGTAAAACCGGAGCGCATGGAGAAAAGCGGTTCCCGGGAAAACAAGAGCGTGTCCGTCTTGGCGGCGATCATCCAATCGCGCATTTCCAGGGAATCCTGCCGAGTGGCCTTGCCGGAACGAGCCAGCGTAGCGAAATCCTCCCAAGCGAGGCCATGGGCCGACAAGGCGCGGAACACCGCGATGCGCGTGCGCAAGCCCGGGAGATGGGTGCGGTTCCGGCCTAACGCTTGGTTCAAATACGGAAGGGCCGCTTCGGATTTTCCCAGCCGGAACAAAGCCTCCCCTCTAGCGGCCAACCAGTCCGGATTTTCCTCTCCCTGAGCCGAAGCCTTCGTGAAGTCGGTCTCAGCTTCCGCGAAGCGGCCCTGCGCCATGGCCCGCTTGCCGAGCGCGGCCCATGCTTCCGCGGCCGTACTGTCGCGACGAGCGGCTTCGGCGGCGCCGGCGGCTGAATCCCCTTCCAGATATCCTTGATAAAGCGCGGCCAGTCCCATTCCCTTGTCCACGGCTCGGGCCAAATGACCGCGGGCGCCCTCGATGCGGCCCGCATGGAATTCCGCGAGTCCGCACGCCTCGTCCAGACCGGGCGATTCCAGCCCTCGCGAGGAAAAGCCGCCACAGGCAGCCTCCGCCTCCCCGTCTTCCCCCAACCGATCCAGGATCCGGATTTTTTCGCGAGCCAAGGCCGGGTCCGGCGCGCGCGCCAACAAGTAGTCCAAATCCTCCAAAGCCAAGGAAGACAATCTAGTGGTCCCGAGGATCCCGGCCCTCTGGGATCGGACGCCGGAGGCATTCCCGGAAGCGCCCAGTCGCGTGGTCCAGTTCCGGGTTCGCTCCAGCAATCCGTGCTTTTCACCATAACGGGACTGCTTGCGTTCGGCTTCTTCGCAGATCATCGCCCCCATCGGGTAAGAACCGGCCACGGCAAGCCTATCGCATAGGACCATGGCCTCGTCGAAACGGAATTCCCTCACCAGATAAGCGGCGTAATTGCCGTAGGGCTGAGGAGCATTGGGATCGTGAAGGATCAGCCGATTGTAATTCCTTTCCACCTCGGGCAGATCCCCTTCCCGATCGGCCAACCGCATCGGGATCTCCTCGAACGAGTAGTAGGATTTCTCGGGAAAGATCCCGTTTTCCACCCGCGTCACGGTGGCGCGGCAAGAATCGCTTTCCTCCGCCAGCAATTGCACCAGGGCCTTGGCAGTGAGGTAATGATAGGTTTCGCCGCAGGCTGCCGCCTTCCCCAAATCCGACCGCGCGGCGGGGAAGTCCCCGAGAATCGCGTGATAGCGCGCCTGGCGCGCATGGCCCATGCAGAAATCCGGATGGTTTTTTAAGGCGGCGGCTTGGATTCGGATGGCTTCCAGCAAGGCTCCGTCCGCATAGGAGGACGCCGAAAAGGGGTTGCCGCCGCGATATTCATCTTGGATCAAACGCAGTCCGGCCAATACGGCAAGGCCGGGATCATCCGGCGCATGCGACTCCAGATATCTCTGCTTCCGGATTACCTCATTCAGGTCGCCGAACTTGTATTGGCTATTCGCCGCCTGATAAAACGCTTCCAGGGCCAGCGACCTCGCTTCCGCTACCGTCCATGATCGTCCGATCCAGATCCGCCCCGCCAACGTATCCGCGATAGCGAAGGACCAATGGCGCTGGGCTCCAGGCGCGTCGAAAGGCGAATGGCAAAAAAGCAGGGATCGGGAGCCCGCGTTCGGCATCAGGGCCGACGGCATTCCCAACCGCTCCGCCAGAAAAGACAGACCCCGGATGGAGCCGGTATCCGTCCCGGGTTGCCAGGATTCCAATCGGCGCAAAGGGATCTTATCCAGGGCCGTTTTCAGGATTTCGCCTTTGGCGGAATAAACCAACAAAACGTTTTCGCCGGCTTCCTCATCCACCGATCGCCGGAAAAAATCGAGGTCCGCGAAAAAAGGCATCGAGCGGACCTGAAAAGTTTGACGTTGGGCGGTCCTGTAGGGTTTCAAAGTCCTATTAAGTTCCCACCCTACCAATAATGCAGGTCCCAAAAGGAGAAACGATCCCACCAGGAAAAATGCGGGTCTGGAAATGAACTTTTCGCGTACGTAAGTTCGAGCGCCTTCGGCTTGCATGGGACGCCCGGATCATACCCTTTTATATCACCCGTTGCCGAAGTTTTCCTTCCTCCTCGGACCCTGGATCATCCTTTGGAGCCGGAACACGCGATCGCGGAGCCCATACCCGGGGAACCCCGCAAGGTCTGGAAGACCACGCAATAGCGCTCCGTAAGGCGCAGCAAGGAATCCAGCTTTTCCTGGGTCGCATCCGTGTCCAGCTCGATGCGCAAGCGGATGGCCGTGAATCCCACCGGCGCGTCCTTGGCGACGCCTAAGGTCCCGCGGAAATCGAGATCCCCATCCACGACTACGCTGCCGGAACGGATCTCGACCCCGATGGCGGTGGCCACCGCCTTGAGGGTCACGCCGGCGCAACCGGCCAAGGCTTGCAGCAGCATGTCGCCGGAGCAGGCTTCGCTGCCGTCGCCGCCCGTGGCGGGATGCAGTCCCGCGATCACCGGACCCGTGAAGCCGGCAACGGCGGCGGAAACGCCTTGCCCCAGGGACGCCCGGCCGGACAAGGTCCTCAGGGCCGCCTCCGGATGGGCGCGATATTCATCCTTGAGCGGCGCCTGCCTGGCCCGCAGGCTATCCGCATCCTTGATTTCCATGGTGCCTCCCGCGCATCGTGGCGCGCATGAAAAATACGAATTGCCCGCTACATGCCGATTAGGATCGGGACAAGGCCAAGAGACCCCGCAATTGCGCCCGCCCCCCGCGGAAGGCCGCATAGACCGAGCACAAGCCGCCGATCAGGGCCGAAGCCGCCAGACAGATACCCGGAATGCGCCAATCGGGGATCCAGGGGACTTGCCACACCAGCAAGTCGATGACCCAGGCCGCGGCCAGGCTCAAGGCCCAACCGGTGCTTCCGGCCGCCAGGCAAAAGCCCGCGTATTGGACCAGGGATTGGCGCGCCAAACGCGCGCGCGGCTCGCCCAAGGTGCGTAGAAGCAGAACGGTCTTGCGGCTCTCGGCCACCAGCGCATCCACGATGAGCCAAAGGATGGCCAGGCCGATCAAAAGGGCGAATCCGGATAGGAAGCGCACCAGCCAAGCCAATTTTCCCAGGGTCTGGATGGTACGGCCGATCACGTCCCGTAAATTCAAGATGGTCACGTTGGGGAAGGCGGCGCTCACCGCGTCCTGCAAGCCCTCCGCTTCGCCCGCGGGCAAATCGCCCAAGGTCCCCAACCAGGTCTTAGGCGCCATCTCCAATGCGCCCGGCTGGAAGAGTACGAAGAAATTGGGCTGGAAGGAGGCCCAACGCACCTGCCTCAGGCTGGTCACCTTGCCTTCCACTTCCACGCCTTGCACGTCGAAACGGAGGGTGTCGTCCAAAGCGAGGCCCACCCGCTTCGCGAAATCCTTCTCCAGGCTGATTTCCGGCAATGCGCCCTCGGCCGCAGGCCCCTTCCACCAACTCCCCGCCGAGACCTTCTCCGCATCCGAAGGCTTGTCGCGGTAGGAAAGGTTGAAACCGCGCGTGCGGAATTGCTCGCGGTTGCGCGCCTCTATCGTGGCCGCGCGTTGGCGCTTCCCGCCCGCCTGGGCGCGGAGCCACGGGAGCAATCGCCTCCAGCCTTTGGCCGCCGCGCTATCCCCCTCCTCGCGCTTGAAGGGCTTCCCGTTCAAGGCTTCCAAGCGCGCCCGCACCATCGGCGCCGGTTGTTCCAAAGCCGATCCCCGGGCCTTGAGCAGGGCTTCCACGCCGGGCAATTGCTCTTCCTGGATGTCGAACAGGAAAAGCTGCGGCAGGACGCGTCCCTTCGGCACGCGGATCTCGTTCAGGATGAGGTCCTGCAATTGCGGGATAAGGCAGGAAGTGAAGGCGACGAAGCCGAGGGCGGCGAAGGCCAGCAGCGACTTTTCGCGGCCCCAGCGGATGGATCCGAGCGCGATGCGCAGAGGGTAACCCAGGCGGGACCGTAACGCCCAGAGTACCTTGAAGGCGATCCAGCCCAACGCCGCCAGGAGCAGGAAAGCCGCTCCCATGGACCCCACCGAAATGGCGCTCAGCACCCAGGAACGGCTATCGGCCATGGCCAGGACGAAGAAGAACGCCCCCTGGGCCAGGAACAGCAGCGCCCTCGGCCACAGCCGCAAGGGCGCCCCCTCCAGCGGCTTGATCAAGGTGGCGGGAGGCACCCGGCCGAGGCCGGCGAAGCCGGTGAGGCAGAAAAGCAAAGAGGTGCATATCGCCAAGGCCCACCCCAGCCATAATGTGGAGGCTGGTAAGGAGGAAGGAATCCGCACCGCGTATAGGCGGTAAATGAGTATGGGCAGGCCGATGGCCCAAACCCGCGCCAGCACCAGTCCCAGCGCGGCCGCCAGTGAAGAAAGCAACAGGTTCTGCGCCAGGTACAGCCCGACGATGCGGCGGCGCGAAGCCCCCAAGGTGGCCAAGATCGCCACCGTCTTGCGTTCCCCCACCAGGTGATGGCGGAAGAAAAAAGCCGCCCCCACCGCAGAAAGCAGGAAGCCGGAAAGGCTCAGCATCTTGAGGAAGGCGATCACCATCTGGAAGCTGCGCCCCAAGTCGGACCCCGAATCGGTGTAGGCGGAAACGTCGATCTCGGGATCGGCCAGGGCGGCCTCCAGGCTGTCGCGTAACGCGTCCGCGTCGGCGCGCGCGGGCAAGGAATAGAACCGGTACCGGAAGATGCGGCTGCCCTTCGATTCCAGCCCGGTGGCCGGCATGTCGTCCAGCAGGATGTAAACGCGGCTCCCCATTTCCCAGAACTCGAAATTGCCGCCGGGCCGATCGGTATACGCGTCCTTGATGCGGAAGGTCTTGTTCCCGAGGGCTACGCTGTCCCCGACCTTCAATTTCATGCCCGCAAGCAACTCGGGGGGGACCAGCATGTCCCCGCTCTTCAGGTCGGCTATGCGGCCGGACCATTCGCCGCCGCGCCCATCGCGGTCCGCCCGCGCGAAAGCGAAGGCTCCGATCAAGGGATAGCTGCGTGAGACCGCCTTCACCTGGACCAGGCGGCTCGCGGCGGAAGGCTGGGTAACTGGTGAGTTACCCTGGGGACCGCCCTCCTTCGGCTGGCCCTGCGCGGGCGCGGCCGGCCCGGCCCGGAGCATGGACAGGAAGCCCCAGACTTCCGCCTGCCGCGAATCCGGAGGGATGAGGCGCGCGAGGGCCGCTTCTTCGGCGGCGGAGAAGGGCCGCCGCGCATGGACGCGCAAATCCCCCTCCAGCAACTCCTTCGACTTGTCGTGGATATCGGCCTGGAAGTTGCGCGCCAGCCCGTTCACGACCAGGAATACCGAAAGCCCCAGGGCGTAGATGGCCACGAAGGAAAGCCAGGCGCTCCGCCCATGGCGCAACAGCCTTAAGAAAAGGGGCATGCCTACCTGGGGCCTTTCAGGCGAAGCGGCCCAGATGCAAGGTAAGCACGCGGGAGCATTTGGCCGCCAGCTCGCGGTTGTGCGTCACCACGATGGCCGTGAGGCCGCGCTCGGCGATGAGGGAGAAGATGAGCGACTCCACCTCTTCGGCGGTGGCCTCATCGAGGTTGCCGGTGGGTTCGTCGGCGAAGAGCAAGCGCGGCCCGGAGGCCAGGGCGCGGGCGATGGCCACGCGTTGCTGCTCTCCCCCGGAAAGTTGGTGCGGAAAATGTCCGGCGCGCGCGGTCAGCCCCACTCGTTCCAGCAAGGCGTCGGCGCGGGGGCCCGCATCGCGCTCGCGCAGGATCTCCAGGGGCAGGGCTACGTTCTCGCGGGCCGTAAGCGAGGGCACCAGGTGGTATTCCTGGAAGATGATGCCCATATTGCGCCCGCGCAGGCGGGCCAAGGCATCGGGATTCAGTGACGCGAGATCGGTTCCATCGAAGCGGACTTCGCCTTGATCGGGGGCTTCCAATCCGGCCAACAGGCTGAGTAAGGTGGTTTTGCCGCTGCCCGACTGCCCCAAGACCGCCACGCTCTCGCCCGCGCGGAATTCGGCATCCAGGCCGTGCAGTACGCGCGTGGCGCCGTAATTCTTCGCGAGATTCGCTGCGCTGAGCAAGGTCATGCGAGGAAACTAGAAAATGGGCGATCCCGGCAAATGAAAAGGCCCCGGCGACGTATCGCCGGGGCCCGAAAAGGACGAATCGAGGCTGGAAGCCTACGCCTTAGGCGTGGACGAATTCCCGCGACTTGGCGCCCGAACCGGTGGACTGGTTCGCCTTGTTCTTCCGCACCCAGATGGTGAGGATGGTGAACAGAACGACCAGGATGGCCGGGAACATGACCATGGTTCCCAGGGTCGCCTGTCCGGCTACCAGTTCCAGGTTGTCGCCGGTCAAGCCCTTGGCCGCCGCGGCGGCCTTATCGTTATCGATCCACGAGCCGATGATGGGCTGGAAGATGGAGGAGGAGAACATTCCCACCGCTCCGATCACCGACATTCCCAACGCGCCGCTCTTCGGGATCTTGTCGGCGATGAAGCCGATCATGTTGGGCCAGAAGTAGGCGATGCCCGCAGCGTAGATGACGGCGGCCAGATAAGCCCCGTTGCCGGTCGTCTTGCTCAAAAGGTATACGCCGATGGTTCCCAAGATGGCCGAACCCAGCAGCACGCCCGTCTGATCGAACTTGCCGACCATGTTGCCGCCGAAATAGCGGGCCACCGCCATCAAGCCGGTCACCAGGGCCAGGATCAACATGGGCTGCGCGCCGCTCTTCGACAGGATGAGGCCGACCCATTGCTGGGGACCGAACTCCGAGATGGCGGTCAAGGACATGCAGATGAACATCATGATGAACAGGGGCGACAGCATCGCCTTGAAGTTGTTCACCAAGGAGTTGGCTTCCACCAGTTTCGACTTCGGGAAAGTCTGGCCGAAGAAGAGGATGGCGTAGACGATGGTGGGGGCCATGATGACGGCGATTTGGGTTTGCCAGGAGAAGTGCGCGTCCGTCATGAATTTGGACAAGAGGGAGCCGATGACGATTCCGCCCGGGAACCACATATGGAAGCGGTTCATCTTCTTGCTCATCTCGACGCCTTCGTAGGCGTCGGCGATCATGGGATTACAAGCGGCTTCGGTGCAGCCGTTGCCCAGGCCGATGAGGAAGGTGGAAACGAGCAGGCCGACATAGCTGGCGCTGAAGATGGTCAGCAGGATGCCGATGGAGTGCGAGAAGAAGGCGAACTGCATGATGCGCTTGGGACCGACGGTATGGTAGACCAGGCCGCCGACCAGCATGGAGAGCGGGAAGCCCAGGAACCACATGCTATTGATGAAACCTAACTGGTGGGCATTGAAATTCAGCTCTCTTCCCAGCTGGGCAAGGATTCCAGCACGGATGCTGAAAGAAAATGCCGTGGTAATCAGCGCGAAACAGCTGGCGTAAAAGAGCCTGTTCTTATTATCCATACTTGAATTCCCTCACCTGTTAAGGTTAGACCGCAGGTTTCTAGCGGTACAGACGGGTAAATGTACTGCAAAGAACCCGATCTTTCCACGCAAGTCCTGCCATTTTGTTGCATTGAATGTATTTCCTGGCTCGCATTTGATTTCTTTGGCCTCCCGGAGGCGGGAATTCGCGGGATTTATTCGAAATTCGCGTCCGGCCGGGAAGGCATGTGATGCCTGTAACAAACTCCCCGGACGACCGTTAGGAACGATGTTCCGGTTTCTCCGGGCATTGCTGCCCCGCTTATTCCCCCGCTGGAAGCCGCCGCGCCAGCAGGGGTTTTAAGTATGCGAAGAGGCTATCCGCCAGGATGCGATGGCCTTTTTCGTTCGGATGGATGCCATCGGCCTGGTTGAGGGCGGGCTCGCCCGCCACCCCGGCCAAAAGGAAGGGCATCAGGGGCAACTTATACTTCGCCGCCAGCTCGGGATAGATGCGGGCGAAGTCGGCGGCATACTGGGATCCGTAATTGGGCGGCACCCTGAGACCGGTCAAAGCCAAGTCCCAATGCCGCTCGCGGCAGAAGCGGATCGCATCCTCCAGGTTCTTACGCGTCTCTTCGGGTTTCATGCCGCGTAGGCCGTCGTTGGAGCCCAGGGCCAGCACCACCAGATCGGGTTTGGCCTTGGCGTACCATTGCAGCCGCCGCACCGCGCTGGCGGAAGTGCTTCCGCTGGAGCCGCCGTTGATGACCTGGCAGCAGGCCGGTTTCCATTTCCCGAGTTCGGCATCCAACAAGGCGGGAAAGGCATCTTCCTTTTCCACGCCCAAGCCTTCGGTGAGGCTGTCCCCGAGGATCAGGATTTTAAGCGGCGTTTTGCCGGCTTCGGCCCCGAAGGCCATGGCGATGGCGAAGAGGAAGAGACCGGCGCGAAGGCGCGAAAGCGGGAAGCGGCGCAGGGGAGAAAGCGGGAAACGCCAATTCGGAGGACGGATCACCGGGAGAAATACCACCAGGTGAAGGCGGCCAGGGCCAGGCGATACCAGCCGAAGCCCTTGAGGGTGTGCTTGCCCAGGAAACCGATGAAAAAGCGGACGGCGAACCAAGCCGAGACCAGCGCCACCAGGAAACCGACCGCGAAGAGGGGAGCGTCCGAGGCGTGCAGGAATTCCCGGCTCTTATAGAGATCGAATCCCGTGGCGGCGATCATGACCGGAACCGCGGCCAGGAAGGAATATTCCGCCGTGGTCTTGCGATCGACGCCCATCAGCATCCCGCCGATGATGGTCGATCCGGAGCGGGACATGCCCGGCCATAGCGCGAAGCATTGGAACAGGCCCACCCATAGGGCCTCGCGCATGCCGATATCGTCCAGGCGCGAGACGCGGGCGCGCGGCTTGAAGACTTCGATCAGGATCAGGCCCACCCCGCCGATGGCCAAGCCGATGGCGACCGTAAGAGGGCTGAACAGTTTTTCCTTGATGGCATGGTGGAACAGCTTGCCGCAGACCAGGGCCGGCGCGGTGGTGACCGCCAACAGGAGCAGGCCCCGCATGCCCGCGAAGCGCTGGCTCCGGGAAAGGTCGGAGGGGCTGCGGTCGGCGATGCCGGGGTGGTCGGAAGTCCGATCCGAAGACGGCGAGCCCGCGGGCGCGCGGCCGGGGATGAGGCCCAAGAAGCGATCCCGGTAAAGGAAGGCCACCGCCAGTATGGCCCCGAGCTGGATGAAGACCTCGAAGGCGTCGGCGCGTTCGCCCGTGAAGTGGAGCATGTGGCCGGCGATGATCATGTGCCCGGTGGAGGAGACGGGGATGAATTCGGTCAGGCCTTCCAACAAGCCTATGATGATGGCTAAGGCGTATAGCATGTCCGGCAAATTAATAAATAAAAACCGGCGATCCCCGCGGCGGCCTCAAGCGCGCAAGGCCCGTAACAACTCTTCCAGGCTGCCGCGGCCTTCCGCTCCCCGGGCGCGCCACTTCCAGTATGGGCCCGCGGAGTCGCGCTCCGCCCGCACTTCGATATCCGACGACCCCGCTTCCTTCCCCGCGCCCACGCCCGTGACGGCCGCGATCCCTTCCCGTTCCAAAGCCCGCGAGGTCCAGAAAACCATATCGGGGTCGCCCTCCAAACGCGCCGAGCGCGCCGCTTCCCCGTGGATGCGGAACGCTCCCGTCGCGCGATCGAATGCCACGTCCCCCTGATCGAAGGTCCCGCCTATCGCCCCGGACATCGCCAGGTCTTCGGGTAGGCCGGAGCGCAGGGCGCCTTCCGCGGAAACCAGCCACAGGCGATCGGCCGCCCGCAAAGCGAGATCGAGATCGTGGGTGGAGACCAGCACCGCGCGTCCGCGCATGCGCGCCAACCGGCGCAAGGCCCGCATGGCGCCGACCCGTCGCGGCAGATCCAGGAATGCGGTGGGTTCGTCGAGCAGAAGGGCGGCGGGATCCTGGGCCAGGGCGCGGGCCAGCATGGCCCGTTGCTTCTCGCCGTCCGAAAGCTCGTCGCAGGGCCGCGAGCGTAGATCCCATGCGCCCGCTTCTTCCAACCCCCGGCGGATGGCATCGCGATCTTCCTCCCCGAGTCGGCCGCTCCAGCCCGTATGGGGATAGCGACCCAAGGCGGCCAAGTCCTCCACCGTCAAATGGCCCAACTCCATCCGCTCGGTGAGCACGATCGCCAAACGCCGCGCCCGCGCCGCTGCCGGCAGGGTCGCCGCGTCGCGATCCTCGAGCCAGATCCGGCCGGCCAAGGGCGGCTGCAATCCCGCCAACGTTCGCAGCAAGGTGGATTTGCCCGCCCCATTGGGGCCCAATAGGCATACGAGTTCCCCCGCGCGCAATTCCAAATCGAGGCCGGACAGCACCGGCCGGCCCGGATAGCCTACGGCCAGGGATTCGGTCCGCAAGGGAACGGCGCCGCTCACCGCATCTTGCGAGGGCGATGTCCGCGCGCGCGCAGTCATTCGTCCCTCGCGGCGCGGCGGCGTACGAGTATGGCGATCACCACGGGCGCGCCGACCAGGGCGGTGACGGCGTTCAAAGGGAGCGTCCGGCCTCCCCCGGGCAAACGGCAGGCGAGATCGGAAGCCAGCGACAGGGCGGCCCCGAGCAAGACGCAAGCGGGCAAGAGTACGCGATGATCGGCGGTGCGGAACATGCCCCGGCACAAGTGCGGGACGGCCAGTCCGAGGAACGCGACCGGACCGCAGTAGGCGGTCACCGCGCCGGCCAGCAGCGAGGTGGAAGCGAGCAGCATGGCGCGCAAGCGGCCTGCGTTCACTCCCAGGCTACGCGCGTAAGTCCAGCCCAGTAAAAGCGCGTTCAGGGACTTGGCGGAAAGCGCGGCCATCAGGATCCCCAGGCCCGTCGCGATCGCGAGCGCGGGCAGTTGCGCCCAGGTCACGCCCGCATAGCTGCCGAAGCCCCAGAAGGTGAAGGCGCGTAAGCGCTCCGAATCGCTGAAGGCTTGCAGCACCGCCACCAGACCGCCGGCGATTTGCCCGAACATCAAGCCCAGGATCAACAAGGTGGTATTGCTGCGGATCCGCCGGGATACGGCCAGCACCAGCAGCATGACCGCCGCCGCGCCGGCCACCGCCGATCCGGCCGTGCCCAATTGCGGGCCCAGTCGCGCGAGCGCCGGCAGGCCCGGCAATGCCCCCGCCCCTGCGCCGGCCAGTACCGCCAATGCTACGCCCAAGGTGGCGCCCGCGCTGATCCCCAGCGAATAAGGCCCGGCCAGGGGGTTGCGGAACAAGGTCTGCATCAAGAGCCCGCTCACCGCCAAACCCGATCCCGCCAGCGCCGCGGTAAGGCAACGGGGCATGCGCAATTGCCAGAGGATGTCCCGCCACACCGGATCGCCGACGGCGCCGCCGAATAAGATCGAGACGGTCGCAGGCATAGGTATGCGCACCGAACCGCAAGCCAGGCCCAGGATCAAAAGAGCCGCGAGCAAAAGCGCAAGCGCTCCGAGGCCCGCCCAGACGGGAAGGCGCGCGGCGGCCTGGGCGGCGGAACTTTGCCGCGCGGGCCCGATCGGGATCCCCATCATCCGGCCTTCCCGCCCGGGTCGGCCGGGGTGGACGACTTCTCCCCCGCGCGTTTACCCGCAGGCAGGCGCCGATACCAGCGCATGACATGCCCGGGCAAAAGCTCCGGATGCAAGATGGCGATGAGATCCGCCAGCACCCAATCGGGACGCGCGGTGCCGGTCTCGAAGAAATCCCGCCCTCCGTCCGCGCAGCGGATGCGGTCGTTGTTCCAAACGTTCCCTTCCCGGAAGGCCCGGAACAACGCGTAGCGATCGTCCTGGGCCCGCGCATCCGCCAAATCCTTCCACCCCCAGACGTTCAGCCAGATTTCCGCCCCGCCCGCCTTCGCCAAAACCGCCTCCAGATCCATGTTGAGGCTTCCGCGCGTGGTATCCCCGGCCCAAGGGTAAGCTGCGCCCGCATCGGCCAAGAGGCGAGCCACGTAGGTATGCCCCCCGGGTACCCACCATGCGCCTCCGAAGGGCGCGCCCACCAGCACCACCGGTTTGCGAGCGGCCCCCGCGGCCAGCGCCGCCAAGGCCCGGTACGAGCTGTCGATCTCGTTGAAGATGGAGTCGGCCGCGGCCGCTTTCCCGAAGAAGGCCGCCATGAACTTGATCCATTCGGCGCGGCCCAGCGGGTTTTCCTCCATGTACGATCCCTCGATCGCCGCCGGCAGCCGGGCCTCCGCCAGCTTGGCCAAGCCCCCGTCCGAAGAACCCCCGACGATGTAAGTGAAAAGCAATTCGGGCCGCAATGCCACCAAAGCCTCGAGATCGAGATGCATATCGTCGCCCACGTCCCGGATGCGGCCGTCCGCCAGCCGTTGGCGCACCGCGGGACTGCATATCAACCGCCCCGACCCTACCCCCACTAGGGAATCCAGTACCCCCAGATCTTCCAGCTGCTTGAGATTGGTGGTGGTGAGGGTCACCGCGCGGCGCAAGGGTACGGCCACGATTTGGGTATCCCCCCGAGGGGCGCCGCGGGATGCTTGGTCCCGGGGCACCAGCAAATAGGTAAAGTCCTGGTGCGCGCCTTGCCAGGGATTATGTACCGTGATCCGCGTGGCATCCCCGCTCCGGGACATGGAAAAAACTTCGGCATACCGCAAAGGATGGGAACCCGGGCGGGGTTTCCCGGACTGGAGGGCGGGGCGCCCGGAGCCGGCCTTCGCCTTTTCGCCCGAAGCCGGATGATCGCATCCGGCCAGGCCAAGGATAATGACGGCGGCGAACCGCAATGGCGGCGAAAAGATTCCCATGCATTCTCCGGGAGGCGGGAAATATAGCTCCCCGCCCGCGCCTGCTTCCGGAAACCGAATTTGCTATTATTGGATACAGGCGTCCATCGACTTGGCCGTAGGGTGAATCGCCTAGGATGCTCGCTCGACCCGATCATCCGCACGCACTCTCAGAATTCCGGATTGGAAGCTTTCAGCCGTGACTCCGCAGCCGCCCGACCCTTCATCGGAAACTGGAACCGCCGACTCCGATCCCGGATCCATGTCGCAGCGCCTGGAAGATTTCTGGCGTAGCCGTAAAGCCGAAGGCGAACTCCAGACCACGGAAATCCCCATCTCCATGCTGCTGGCCCTGGATAAGATGGTCCAGCAACAGGCCGGAGCCCCGGCCGCGCCCGCCGAACTACAATCCGCCGCGGACTCCGCCGCATCCGAGCGTAAAAGCGCGTTGACCGTGCGCGATTTGAGCGGGCATCTGAAACGCGTCGCCGCTTACGCCAAACTCCTCGCCCTCAAGGCCGGCCTTTCCGAGCAAGAATCCAATTTCGTCAAGCAGATCGCGCCCATGCACGATATCGGGAAATGGGCCATCCCCGAAGCCATCCTGCAAAAGCCCAGCACCTTGACCCCGGAGGAGTGGGAGATCATGAAGACCCACACCCAGGCGGGTTACGAGATGTTGAAGGATTCCAAGCTGGACGTACTGCAAATGGGCGCCCTGGTGGCGGTCCAGCACCAGGAAAAGTTCGACGGCACGGGTTATCCCAAGGGCCTCAAGGGCGAAGAGATCCACATCTACAGCCGCATCACCACGGTGGCGGACGTGTTCGACGCCTTGGGCAGCCAGCGATCCTACAAGCACGCTTGGGCCGTCGCCGACATCGTGCAGTACTTCGCCGAAGGGCGCGGGACGCATTTCGATCCGACGCTTGTGGACTTGCTGCTGGAGAACCTGGAAGAATTCCTGGCGGTCCGCGAAGGGCTGCCGGTCGCCGGCGCCGAGGCGGCGGGCGCCGAAGCTACGGGCGTGGACGAAAACCCTAGCGGGCGCTAGACCGTTTCCCGCCGGACGTCGCCGCCCAATAATCCTTCCACCATCCCGATCAACGCGTTCAGGCGGAACGGTTTCTGCAGGAACGCGACGCCGGGCATCCCCAGGTTCTTGTGCACCGCCGCGTTATTGCTTCCGGTGTACCCGGACATGAAGATCACCTTGAGGCCGGGGAAATCTTGCCTCAGATTCTCCACTAGCTCGGACCCGCTCATATGCGGCATCACCACGTCGGTGAGCACCAGGTCGATGGGGCGATCCGCATTGCGGATCATCTCGAGGGCCTCCACGCCTTGGGAGGCCTCAAGGACTTCATAGCCCTTGATCTCGAGGAGCTCGCGGATAAGGCCGCGCAGCATATCCTCATCTTCCACCAAAAGGATGGATTTCATCACACGTAAAGATACCATCCGGGGGCGGCCAGGCAAGCGCCGAAAGAAATTCGGCACATTCTACCGGTGATCCGCATCTCAATCTAGGGGGATTCTTTTCAATACCAGGGCGGTATCCGAGGAAGCCTCGCAGCGGAAGCGGATTTCGCCCAGCACCCGTCCCGTCTCCGTTTCCAGCCGGACTTCCCACTTTCCCGGGGCAAGGTTGCGTTTATTGGTATAGCCCCGAAATCCCTCGGCGCGGCCCCCCGCGATGGGGAATCCGATGCGCGAAGCGTCCACCCAGCCCCGGCGGGGATCGTCGAAGCGCCAGCGATGGTACAGGGTGCAATGCAAACCCTTGGGGGCGAACACCGAAGTGAAACAAAAGATCTTCTCTCCGGGCCTTTGCCGCACGAGGGTTTCCGAGGTCCGCCAAAAGGCCCAGGCCGGCGGCGGTTCGATCTCGGCCGAGTAGTCGCCATCGACCCGTTCCAGGTTGCGGCAGATGGACACGTTCTTCTTGACCAGCGGCACCGGCGGGATGGCGTTGGCGAGATAGAGCCCCACGAGACATAAGGCTACGGCATAGGTGGGCCAGAGGCTGCCCTTGGCCTTGGGGGAAAGCCGCTTCGCGACGAAGGTTAAACCTACGCCCGCGGCCGTGCTGATGAAGAACCAGAACGCATTGATGCTGCCCATGACGTGGGGGATGGCGAAATTGAGGAAGAGGATGGCGCAGGTTCCGAACAAGGCCCAGGTGAGCGTGAAGCGATGGTAATGGTCTTCCAGGAATTCGTTGGCGACCAACAGGCCGAGTAGGACCACGGCCAATACGAATCCGGGCAGGTAACTGGAGCTGAGGAAATAGAGGATGAACAGCGCGCTGAATTGGCTTCCGAAGCAGAACTGCAGGAAAAAGACCGGGCCTTCTTCTCGAAGCCAATGGCGGGCCTTGGCGAAGGCGGTGTCGGGCTGGTCGTGGGCCCCTTCGGCATGCGCCATCCCGCCGGGGATTGCCCCTTTGTCGACGTGGGCCTCCGCGGCTTCAGGTCCGCCCAATCGGCCGCGGCGGCCCATGAAGACCAAGAGCCCGGCCGAGACCAGTAAGTAGCCTAACAGCATCCAGAGATCCAGGGCGGTGACCGCGCGGCCCAGGGTGGCGGCGTCCCACAGGAAACCGCCGAAGAACGCGACCGCGGGGAAGGCGGCCTTGGCGCGGAAGAACAGGGCGGCGAAGCGTTTCACGTGTAAGGTCCGGGATCGGTCACGATGGCCTCGGTTATCGGGTCGGTTGCGGAAAATTTATAACTTTCGCGGAACAGCCTTTAACAGGGCGCTAAAGGGGCCGCGCCTGGCCCGCCCCATTCCTTGGACGCATATCCAATGGCCTTGAAACCCTATCATGAAATCGCCGGCGAACCGCCCCGTCCCCAGCTCGTGCTGAAAGGCCGGGACGGCCGGGAATACGGCGTCGTCGAGTATTACGAAACCGACCGCGCCCGGCCGTATACCCACGTGCTGCTGGAATTCTTCCCCTCCGACTCCCCCGAGGGCCCGCGTCCCCGCATCTGGGTCGATCTGGCCGCCTGGAGCGTCGCCATCGGCCACGGGAAGAATCTGCCCGATCCCGATTTCGAGCCCAGCTTGGACGCCTACCTGAAAACCTTCCCCGAAGAGGAGAAGGAGCTGCGCCGGGAACGCGCCCGTAAGGCCATCCGCTTCGATCTGATGCGCCTGGCGGAGCAGGGCTATAGCATCGCCTACCAGGAGATGTTCCCCGGCGAACTGACCCGCGAGGATTTCCCGAGGGTATGGGTGGATAAGACGCAATACGTGGTGGACGATCAGTACCTGATCCGTCCGGGCGATTACCGTAACCAGATGACCTTGGTGTTCGTACCCGAAGGGGCGGACAAAAGCGGCGGCGAGGTCGAGCCGGCCATGTTGGCCAATTGGCTCTTCGGCGAAGGCTATGAGATCCTGGAGTCCCAGCTGGAAGAGATGCGCGCGCGGCGCGTGCTGGATCAGATGACGTCCAATCCCGAATTGGAAAGGATCTACCGGGAGCGCCTGGCCCGGATGCGCCGCGAAGGCGTCCTGCTCGGCATCAAGCCCAAACCCTACGCCGCCCGCGGCTCCGAAGAGACGGAATCCCCATAGTGAGTCGCGTCGATCCCGCCCTGCAGGCCTTTCAGGAGCAGGTGGCCCTGAAGTACCAGCTGTACAACGGGCTGTTCCTGGGGCTGCCCTTCGAGGACCTGGCCGATACCGGCGTGCAATTGCCGCTCTTCGCCAACGAATGCCGGGAAAAATTGCAAGCGGGGAAATCCCCGGCCGAGATCGTCGCCCAGTATTTCAAAGAACGTCCGGGACGGCCCGGCTTCGAGGCCCAAGTAAAGGTCCTCTTCAAGTTCCTGCAATTGGTGGAACGCCAGGTGGTGCTCTTCGACGCCTTGGAGGATGCCGCCTTCCCCGCCGTGAACGACGTTACCGGGCCGGGCAGCCTCGATCATTTCCTGGCCCGCGTCGTCGATCAGGGCAAGCAGGACTTGCTCGGTAAGGAGTTGGACGGCTATAAGGTGCGCATCGTGCTCACGGCCCATCCTACCCAGTTCTATCCCGATTCCATCCTCGGCATCATCACCGACCTGAGCGAGGCCATCGAGGCCGACAAGCTGCCGGTCATCCACGAGCTCTTGCTCCAGATGGGCAAGACCCGATTCCAGAACCGCCAGCGCCCGACGCCCCTGGACGAGGCCAAGAGCCTTATCTGGTATCTGGAACACATCTTCTACCGGACCCTGCCGGCGGTCTCTTCGCGCCTTTTAGGCGCCCTTCCCGAAGGCCGCCAGGATCCGTTCCGGCATGCTCCCGGCGTCGAACTCGGCTTCTGGCCCGGGGGCGATCGCGACGGTAACCCGTACGTTACCTCGGCGACCACCCTCAAGGTGGCCGAAGCCCTCAAGGCGAGCATCCTGGGCCTGTACCTCCGCGATCTGGAGTCCCTGCTCAACCGCCTTACCTTTGACGGCGTGATCCAACCCTTGCAGGCCATCCGCGATCGCGTGGAGGCGACCGCCCCGCGGGCCTTGCCCGGCGAGGCCAAGCCCTACCCCGCCCCGGCCGACCTGCTGGAGGATCTGCGCCCGTTGCGGCGCGCGCTGGCGGAAGAGCATCAGGGCCTTTTCATCGCCCGCCTGGACGAATTCATCCACAAGGTTCAGGCCTTCGGATTCCATTTCGCCGCCTTGGATCTGCGCCAGGACAGCCGCGTGCACGCGACCGCCCTGGAAACCCTCTTCGCGCGCTTGCACTCCCGCGGGCATCTCTCCGCGCCCAAGAGCCAGCGCAAAGGGGCGTGGCCGCGCGCGCATGGGTCCTCCCAGGATTCCGCCTCGGCCTTGCTGGAGGAAATGGGCGGATATCCCGGCCTCTCCGCCGAAGGCAAGCTGGATTTCCTGACGCGCTGCCTGGAGGCCCCGGACCTGAAAGCGGAGTTCCTCCCGGACGAGATCGATCCCCTCGCCGCCGATACCCTGGCTTCCCTGGCCGCCGCGCGCGCCATCCAGGACCTGGGCGGCGAACGGGCCCTGGACCGTTA
The DNA here is from genome assembly GCA_019509785.1 of Fibrobacterota bacterium. Taxonomy (NCBI): domain Bacteria; kingdom Pseudomonadati; phylum Fibrobacterota; species Fibrobacterota bacterium. The sequence continues at coordinate 49,793 of JAEKLQ010000025.1, forward strand.
CGTGATCAGCAATGCCAACTCCGCTCTGAACGTGCTGGAAGTCATGGTGCTGGCGCGCCTCTCGGGATGGAACGCCGGCCGCATCGGCCTCGACATCGTCCCCCTCTTCGAGACCATCGAGGATCTGAAGCACGCCGAAGGCATCATGCGGAAGCTGTACGCCCATCCCGCCTACGCCGCGCACCTGGCTTGGCGCGACCGGGCCCAGACCATCATGCTGGGCTTCTCGGACGGGACCAAGGACGGCGGCTACATCACCGCCAACTGGTCCATCCATAAGGCCAAGCGCGATCTCACGCGCGTTTCGCGCGAGGCCGGGATCCGCGCCATCTTCTTCGACGGCCGCGGCGGGCCGCCGGCGCGGGGCGGCGGCAATACGCATAAGTTCTACCGCTCCCTCGGCGCCGATATCGAGCACGGCGAAATCCAGCTCACCATCCAAGGCCAGACCATCAGCTCCAATTTCGGGACTCCCGAAGCGGCACGCTACAATCTGGAGCAGCTCTTCACCGCGGGCTTGGAAGACAAGCTTTTCCCTCCCGATGCCCCCGATCTCGATCCCGAGGACATCCGACTGCTCGATCGCTTGTCCAAGCACAGCCGCGAGGCCTATCTCAAGTTCCGCGAGGATCCGCTCTTCCTCCCCTATCTGGAAGAGATGACTCCGCTTTCCTATTACGGCATGCTCAACATCGCCAGCCGCCCCACGCGCCGCAAGTCCTCGTCCTTACGCTTCGAGGATTTGCGGGCCATCCCCTTCGTGGGCGCCTGGAGCCAGATGAAGCAGAACATCCCCGGCTTCTACGGGGTCGGCATCGGCATCGGCAAGATGACGGCCGGCGGCGGACGGCGCAAGCTGGAGGAACTCTACCGCTCCTCCCTCTTCTTCCGCACCTTGGTCGAGAACGCCATGATGAGCCTGTCGAAGTCGTACTTCCCGCTCACGCGCTACTTGGAGAAGGACCGCAAGTACGGGCGCTTCTGGCGGCGCATCTATAAGGAAGCCACCGACGCGCGCGCGGTCGTGAAGGAGATCACGGGCCAGCAGAAATTGCTGGAGACGAATCCGGCGGTGCGGGAATCCATCCGCCTGCGCGAGCGCATCATCCTCCCCCTGCTGGTGATCCAGCAATACGCCATGGGGATGGTGAAGTCCGTACAGCGGAATCCGGATGCCTACCCCAAAGGGGCCTTGGACGCTTACGCAAAAATGGTGGTCAAAGCCATGGCCGCGAATATCAATGCGGCGCGGAACTCGGCTTAAGGACTCGCGCCGCCCCGCCCGCAATTCGGCTTAGGTAATCGGGCGGCGCCAGCGCGCAATTCCGCTTAAAAACTCGCGCTGCCCCGATTTCAGCCGAATCGGCAATCGAATTCCCAAAATCGGATACCCCGAAATAAAGGGAACAATCCTCCTGCCCTCGGCCGTCCAAAGAAGGGGAATTTGTACCTTTTTCCGGCGTTTCCGTGCCCGTTTCGTCTTGAAGGAGATCCTATGCGCCAACGCGCCCTAGTTTGCCTCGCCGCCTTGATCGGATTCGTCGGCCTCCGCGTTCCGGCGGCCAAAACCCTGCTGGTCCTTCCTCTCAAGATGGACACGGTGAAAATCGCCGATTACGTGGCCATGCGGGAAATGTTCACCGAGAACCTGACCAAGGAATATGACGGATCCGTGAAGGATGCGACGGGGCCGATGGAAGTTTGCGCGGCGCGGGAATGCGCCGCCAAGGCTCTCGCCTCCCAGGGAGGCGACGAGGCGGTATTCGGATCCATCCGCATCCTCGGCAGCAAATATTTCCTCAGCGGCTCCATCTTGGGAGCGGACGGCAAGCTTTACTCCCAGCAAATCCCCATGGCGGGCGTGGAGGACTTCGAGGCCGCATCCAAGCGCATCGCGGCGTCCCTGGCGAAGCGCAAGGACATCGAGCAAGTCGCCGACGTGGATAACGTGACCGAAAGGGAAGAGGCGCCGGAAGCCAATCGCCGCGCCGGCTTCTATAGCATGGGAGGCTCGGTCGGGTTTACCATCCCGGTGGGCGATAGCTACCAGCGTTGGTCGATGAAAACGAACGGGTGCGAATTTTGCGGGACGCAAGATACCACTTATACCCACTTCAAGAGCAAGCAAATCTTCACCCTGGGCTGGAACAACTGGTTCGAATTCAAGAACCACCTGGCCCTCGACCTGGACGTGCTGCTCCATATCCCCATCGCCATGGGCGGCGACGCGAATCTGGATTATCTCTTCGGGAACTCGGATTTCACGCCCTTCGCCGGCGGCGGCCTGGGCTTCCAATACGTTTTCCCCGACGAGGGAATCCATGCGGATGACACTAAGCAGAACCTGGGGCCCGCGGCCAACGTGCAGGCGGGCATGATCCTGTTCCGGACCTACAACATCAACCTGATCCTGCGCAGTTCCTATCATGTCGTGATGAACGATGACATGGACAACGGCCCGACTTTCGAGATCGCGGTGCGAACCAAGATGGGCGGCACTTCAAGCGACAAATACCATCATACGTCCTCGACCACCTACCTGGGAATGGCGATCGGGGCCGCTTACCTGATCGCAATCATCATAGGCGCAGCCAAGTCCTAATTGCCGAAAAGCGGATACAGAAAGGCCCGCGGGATCGATCCCGCGGGCCTTTTGCGTTTCAGGGACGCTTGCTTCCAGGAACGCCTATTCGGCGCAGCGGCCGGCGACTTCGATGGTATTCATCTCGCCGATGATCATCCAACGAACGGTATGGGTGAAGCTCACGCCCAACACCTGCTTGTTTCCGCATTGTTCGGACAGATCGTCCATCAACTTATCCAGGTTATCGGGAGGCACGAGGAGGAAAATGTTGAAGTGGTTCAATGACGCCGTGACTTTCTTCCCCTTGTTGCTGGTGGAATCGGGATAACCCATTTGGTGGACTACGGCGCAACCGGAAAGAACGACGGCCAACGCCAAGGCGGCCAAACGCGGAAAGCTTTTCATGCGGACTCCTATTGTTGTGTTTCGGGCACGGTCCATCCGGCAAGAACCGGACGAGTGGCGGGAAAGTTAATCGAAGCTTAAGGCCCCAACAAGACCAAGCGAGGTGGTCGGGTTAGGCCCGTTCGAAGGCGGGGACAGCTGCGATCGCTTCCCTGGAATCGGAATGCGCCGGCGATCGGAAAATGCGCCTCGCGAATGCGATTGGCGGGATCGGCGGTTGAAAATCCATCCCGGCCGGAACCAAGGCATTTCCGACCGCGCATCGGGTTCGGCCCGGACATCGGGGCTGCGGGCCGGATAAAGTCCAGGAATGCGGCTTCCGGGGACAAGTCCCACCGCGCCGTACCCGTTTCGGGGGCTACTTCTTACGCCCCGGCCAGGGATTGTTAATTTTGCGCCATGCCCCAGTACCAGCGCGTGGAACCCTATCCCTTAGGGGCCGATGCCACCGAGTATCGCCTCCTCAGCCGCGATTTCGTCTCCATAGAGCGCTTCGGCGACCGCGAGATCCTGAAAGTGGACCCGCAGGCCCTTACCCTGCTGGCCCGCGAGGCCCTCACCGACGTCAATTTCCTTTTACGTGCGTCCCATCTGGCCAAGCTGCGCGCCATCCTGGATGATCCCGAAGCCTCGGACAACGATCGCTTCGTGGCCGATACCCTGCTCAAGAACGCCGTGATCGCCGCCCAAGGGAAATTGCCTTCCTGCCAGGATACGGGCACCGCCATCGTGATCGGCGAGAAGGGCGAGCGCGTATGGACCGGCGGCGACGACGAAGCGGCATTGGAAGAAGGCATCTTCCGCACCTACCAGGAACAAAACCTGCGCTATTCCCAGATGGCCCCGGTCTCCATGTTCGATGAGAAAAACACCGGCAATAATCTTCCCGCCCAGATCGATATCCATGCCGCCTCCGGCGGCCCGGGCCATGGGGACGAATACCGCTTCCTCTTCCTGGCCAAGGGCGGCGGCTCGGCCAACAAAACCTATCTCTTCCAAGAGACCAAGTCGCTCCTGAACGAAAAGTCCCTGGAGAAATTCCTGCGCGAAAAGTTGTTCTCCTTGGGCACGGCCGCCTGCCCGCCCTATCATCTGGCCGTGGTCATCGGCGGGACCTCGGCGGAGGCGACCTTAAAGGCGGTCAAGCTGGCCTCGACGGGCTACTACGACTCGCTGCCGATCCAGGGCCAGGGCGACGGCAAGGCCTTCCGCGATCCCGAATGGGAAGAACGCATCGTCCGCATGGCCCGCGAAAGCCGCATCGGAGCCCAGTTCGGGGGAAAGTACTTCGTCCACGACGTGCGCGTGCTGCGCCTGCCGCGCCACGCCGCATCCTGCCCGGTGGGCATCGGGGTCAGCTGCAGCGCGGACCGGAACATCAAGGCCAAGATCACCCGGGACGGGATCTTCCTGGAGCGCTTGGAACGCGATCCCGGCCGGTTCATTCCCGCGGACCGGGCCGGCGCCGGCGCGGGAGTGGGCGTAGAAACGAAGCCGGTCCCCATCGATCTCAACCAGCCGATGGAAGCCATCCGCGCCGAATTGTCCAAGCATCCCATCAAGACGCGCCTGTCCCTGACCGGGCCGCTTATCGTGGCCCGCGACGTCGCGCATGCGCGCATCAAGCAAATGCTGGACGCTGGCAAGCCCATGCCGCAATACCTCAAGGATCACCCCGTCTATTACGCCGGTCCCGCCAAGACCCCGCAGGGCATGGCTTCGGGCAGCTTCGGGCCCACCACGGCCGGCCGCATGGACGGCTACGTGGACGAGTTCATGGCCAAGGGAGGTTCCTTCGTCATGCTGGCCAAAGGCAACCGTTCGCCCGTGGTGCGCGAGGCATGCGCCAAGCATAAGGGCTTCTACCTGGGCTCCATCGGCGGGCCCGCCGCCATCCTGGCGCAGGAAAACATCCTCAAGGTCGAAGTAGTGGATTTCGAAGACTTAGGCATGGAGGCCGTGCGCCGCATCTGGGTGAAGGATTTCCCCGCCTTCACCGTAGTGGACGACAAGGGCAACGATTTCTTTCAGGGCATGGGCGCGAAGGACTGAGCGATGAAGGTCTGCTTCATCCTTTCCTCCATCGGCGGCCCGCGCATGCTGCCGCAGATTTTCGCCGGCGGCATGCGGGACGACGTCGCTTACGTGGTGATCCAGCGGCTGGCCGGGGCCGGCCTCTTGGACGTGCTGGTGGAATGCCTGCGCGAAGATCTCAACCGCAAGACCCTGATCGCGGGCCATACCCTGCAGCTCCAGCCCGGGGCCATCCACTTCCTGCCCAATGAACGCAACTACGCCTTCGAAGGCGATGCCTTGGCGGCCGCCCCCGGCAAAGGCGCCCTGGATCTGGATCTCCTCTTCGCCTCGGCCGCCGCCCAGCCCCATGCCTGCGCGGTCGCCGTGCTTTCGGGCATGCTGGTGCAGGACGAAGGCTTGGCCGGGCTCGCCAAGCTGGCGGCCAAAGGGTCCTCCATCGTGGGCACCTTGGAGAGCCAAACGCCCGTCTTCGACATGATCGAGCGCCTCCGCTCCGCCGGCCTCATGGGCGAGCTTTATCCGCCCAAGCATTTGCTGGAGCATCTCGAATTCGCGACGGCCAAGCCCCGAGCGGAATCGCCCGCCGGGACGCAGAACGGCCCGCGCTTCCTGATCGCCGACGACGACGAGAAGGTGCGTTCCATGCTTTTCGAGATGCTGAAACTCCACGGCATCGCCTCCGATCTGGCGGTGGACGGTTTGGACGCCGTGCGCAAGATCCAGAAGGGCCATTACGATGCGCTGATCCTGGATCTGGCCATGCCGGAGATGGACGGCATCAAGACCTTGGAAGCCCTCAAGACCATCGATCCGGCTTTGCCCATCGTGGTGATGACGGGCAGCGAGGATCCCGCGCGCATCCAGGCGGCGAAGGAGTTCAACGTGTTAGGCGTTCTGCAGAAGCCCTTTTCCTGGGACAAGCTGAAGAAGCTGCTGCCCATGGGCTAAGGCCACCGCAGGCCCACGGCGGCGAGGCGATTCGGCGCAAAGCGGCGTGGGCGACCGGCCGCTTACCGGAGCACGATGTAGATTCCGGCCACCAGGACGATCACGATAACGCCCAAGGTCTTCGCCAAAGGGCTAGGGCGCAGATCGGGCGCGCCTTCCCGCCGCTTCAGCTTCACCGGTTCCTTCAGCGGCTTGACGGCCGTGATGATGCCCATCAGCGCGATCAGGATCAGGAAGGTTATAGCCATGTGGTTGAGGAAGGCGACGTTCGGGAACATCCAGCGCTGGAACAGGTAGATGACGACGCTGCCGATCAAGGCGGTCATCGCCGCCGAAGTGGGCGCGCGCGGGAAGACCAGGCCGAACAAGAAGGCGGCGGTTATGCCCGGCGAGAAGCAGCCCCACAATTCCTGGATGTAGTTGAAGACACCATGGAAGCGGCCCGGCAACGGGGCGAGCAGGCAGGCGACTACGGTGAAGGCGATGGTCGAGATGCGGCCGACCAGGACTTCCCGTCTGTCGTCGGCGGCGCGGTTGATGAACCGCTTGTAGAAATCCAGGGTGAAGATGGTTGACGCAGAATTCAGGATGGCGGCCAACGCGCTCATGATGGCCCCCGATAGCGCCGCCAACAGCATTCCCCGTAAGCCCAAGGGAACGATTTCCCGGATCAAGGTGGGATAGGCCAGATCGGGATTGCTGATCTTGTCCCGGAAGAGCTGGTACGCGATGATGCCCGGCAGCACGATGATGAAGGGGATGAAAATCTTCTGCAGGGCGGCGAAAAGAATGCCCAATTGGCCCTGGGCCAGGGTCTTGGCCGCCAAGGCGCGCTGGGTGATGAACTGGTTGAAGCCCCAGTAATAGATGTTGGGGATCCAGATGCCGAGGAGCAACGCGGTCCAGGGAATGCCGGGATGGTTGGCCGGCAACACCATGTGGAACTTGTCGCGGTTGTTGTGGAAAAATTCCGCCACGCTCCCGACCCGGCCCAATCCGATGCAGGTGACCACCGCCCCGCCGATGAGGAGCGCCGCCCCGTGGAGCAAATCGGAATAGGCCACGGCCTTGAGGCCGCCGAAGGCGGTGTACAGTCCCGCGCATAGCCCCACGATCCATACGCCGTAAGCGAGATCGAGGCCGAACATGGCCTGGAGCGCGATGGCGCCGGCGTAAAGCACGGTCACCATCACGACGCCGCAGTAAGCGACCATCATGTAGAACGCCATCAGGGTGCGCGGGGCCGGGCCATAGCGGTATTCCAGGAACTCGGGCATGGTATAGATGCCCAGGTTCAGGTACAGGGGCAAGAGGAAGAAGGCGATGAACACCAAGGTCACCGCCGCGATGAACTCATAGCTGGCGATGGCCAGGCCCGCCCCTCCGAAGGCCTGTCCCGACATGCCCACGAAATGTTCCGAAGAGATGTTGGAGGAAATCAGCGAGAACCCCACCAGCAGCCACCCCATGCCCCGGCCGCCGAGGAAATAATCCTTCGCCGTTTTCTCCCGGCGGGATTTGTACATGGCGTAGGCGGTCACCAGCACTGAGAAGACTAAGAACCCGGCCCAGTCGATCCAATTAAGTTGCATGCGTTTTTCCTTGCGTGTTGGCGATCAGGCGCCGCGCTTCAGCGACGGTGCGGAAGAGTAGATAGTCTTCGCCCCATCGGCCAGGCGGATAGGCCAGGCCGAAACGGGGCACGAGGAAGGGAAGCGGACCGGATATTCGCGCCGCACGGCGGCGATGGCCGAATCCACGGACCCGTCCCGGATCAGGGCGATGACGCAGCCCCCGAAGCCGGCCCCCGTCAAGCGCGCCCCGATCGTGCCCGGCGTCCGATGGAGGATTTCCACCAGCAGATCCAGTTCGGGGCAGGATACTTCGTAATCATCGCGCAAGCTGCGGTGGGAGGCGGAGAGATTCTTCCCCAAGGCCGCCAGGTCGCCGCGGCGCAGTGCCGCGCAAGCCAGTTCCACGCGCGCATTCTCGCCCACCACGTGCCGGATGCGGCGCAGCAAGACAGGATCCATTCCTTCGGAAGCGGCGGCCAGATCTTCCGGCGATAAGGCGCGCAAGGCATGCTCCCGCCGCAGCTGGGGGAGCCGCGCCTGCAACCATTCCAGGCCCTCTTGGCACTGGGTCCGCCGCAAGTTGTATTCCGAATCGACCAGGCCGCGCTTCTTACCCGAATCGATCACCAGCCAGGTATGGCCGGGTACCGCCGCCGCCACAGCCTCGTATTCGAGGTTGGCGCAATCGATCTTGAGGGCGTGATCGGCGATCCCCAGCGCGGAGATGTACTGATCCATGATGCCGCATTGCATCCCCACGAAACCGTTTTCGGCCCGCTGGCATAGCAAGGCGACGTCCCGTCCCGGAAGCGGATGCTGGAGCAGATCCAGCACGGCGCGGGCGACGGCCACTTCCAAGGCGGCCGAGGAGGATAGCCCGGCGGCCTGGGGCACGTTCCCCGCCACGCAGAATTCGAAGCCGCCCGGCCTGATCCCGATCCGTTCCAGCTCTTGCAGGACGCCGAGGACGTAGCGTAGCCAACGATTGGGATGCCCGGGATTGAACTCGCCGACGGCGAACCGGACCTTCTCCCCGAATTCGGTGGAGTATCCGGTGACGTAATTCCCTGGCGCCGAGCGGATGGAGAAGAGGATTTGCCTATCAATCGCGACAGGCATTACAAGGCCGCCCATGTAATCGGTATGCTCGCCGATAAGGTTGACGCGTCCGGGGGCGGAAGCGATCAGATCCGGCTCTCCGCCGAAGGCATCGCGGAACGATCTCAACATGGATTCCAGGGCCTGGTTCACGAAGCCGTTCCTTGCCGGCGTTCCGCGCCGGCCCGGCGCAATTCCTCCGCCGATTCCTCGGGCAGGGACGGATTGATGATATTGCCTCCCCCGGTCTCGAAACCGGCCAGGTATTTCAGCTTGTCCGCCGACCGCACGGGCGGCGCGAACTGGATATGGAAATGCCAAGGCGTGGGGTCGAGGCCCGCCTTGCAAGGCGCGTTATAGAAGAGGGTGATGTTGGGGATGCGCCGGTTGAACATGTTATCGTAACGGATCAGCACTTCCCGGTACAGTTCCGCCAGCGCGCGCATTTCCCCGTCGTCCAACGATGTCAGGTAAGGCACATGCCGAAGTGGCATGAGATGCACTTCGTATTTGAAACGCGCGAAGGCGGGCACGAAGGCGGCGAAATGGCCGTTACGGGCCACCACCCGGCTCCCGTCGCGCAATTCCTTCCCGAGCACGTCGCAGAATACGCAGCCGCCTTCGCGGGCCCGGAATTCAGCAGCGCTCGCGTACATGGCCGCCGGGATGCGGGGGATGAAGTCGGTGGCGTAGATCTGCCCATGGGGATGAGGATTGGAGACCCCGATCTCCTTGCCCTTGTTCTCGAAGGGCATCACGTATTCCATGCCCGGTACGGAAGCCAATTCCCGGAACTGCCCGGCGAAGGCCCGCAGCACGCCCTCGATCGCGTCCACGTCCATGTCGACCAAGGTAACGTTGTGCCGGGGGTCGAAGCAAACCACGCGGCAGACTCCGCGGGCCTGGGCCTCCAGGCTTAAGGATGCGTAGTCATTGTCGAAAACGAGGGTACCGGTATAACGGGGATTGGCTACTCCCGTGGCCCGGCTCGCGCCCGGGCAGAGATGGCAAGCCGGATCGAAGGCGGGCCCCGTTTCTTCCGCGGCCCGCATAACGGCACCGTTCCAGGGCCGTTCACCGGTGGCCGGGGCCAGGATCACCCATTCCTTGAGGTAAGGGTGCATGCGTTTCAAGGATGCCGGCCGACCCACGCTCATGCTCCTCCGGCCCGGCTCAGTAGCTGGCCGTGACGCGGATGATGCCCCACCATTGGCTGCGATCCTTGAGCAGCTCTTCGTAGGTGAAGCCGTTGTCATCGGGAAGCCGCAAATGGTCATGCGCGATTTGGCTGGAGATGAAAAGTCCGCGCGCCACGGTTTTTTTCAGATAGAAGGACCATTTCCAAGGGCTATAGACGTAATCCGAATGCGTCGCCGGATTTACGTAAGAGGAGGGGCTGAAGTTTTGGCCGCCGGGTACGGGAAGCCCTTCGCGTAGCGAGGTTTGCCAGTCGTTCGGAAACGGGTTTCCGCAATATTCGACTTCAATGCTCGCGACATCCAGGAGATTGAAGGCCGGGAAATTGAAACCCAGCATCCACGGGATCCGTTGTTTAAGGCTGGCGTAATAAAAAGGGTAGTCCTTCAACCCGAGAACCGCGGCTTCGCCGTAGAACTTCATGTCCTGGGACCCGAGCAGGGCAGGCGCTCCAAAGAGCGGCTTGGGATCCAGGGAAAATCGTCCCATCAGGGAAACTCCCTGGAACGTGTAATATCCCGTATCGACCTTCATCTTCGGATAGATTCGGTCTTGGGCGATTCCAGGCTGGGCTTCACCGCTAGGCAATGTTCGCAGGAAACGCCCGCGCCGAGATCGAGAACGCTTCCGAACTTATAATCCGAAACATAGGAGATGGTATAATCCGATTTCGGGTAGTATTTGTATTCCGAAGTAAGCAGCAGATCCTGGTGGAAACCGTGGGAGAACCAGGTTCCCAAGCGAATCCCCAGTAATCGATCTTTGGGCAACTCGAAATTCGTTACCAGGGTTACCGGATACATTTTGCTGCGGAATAGATACTCGCCCAGGTTCCGCTGATCCGGATTATAGTCGTAGAGGAAATACCCGACTTCCATTTCCGTGGGGAATTTCCAATCCTTCCCGAAAGCGTACAACGCCTTCGCCTCATGGATATAGGCGTTGTAGCCCGTTATCCGGGAATTCTCATTGTTCGTCTCGGGAAACGGCCTATTGAAGCTCGCTTCCAACGCCACTCGCGTGGATAGCTTATCGCTCATCGTGTTCTCGACTTATACCCGATATTGACCGTCGAGTCCTGGGGATCCGCATCCTTGGCGAAAACCCAGCCGCAGGTTGCCAACCCGATAAACAAGCCGAATCCGACAGAATTTTTCAAGCGAACTCCTTTCCCGTTCTTAAAGTCATGGAAGCATAGTTGCAAAGTAGGAGCGGATCCCTGACGCAGGGGCTCCGCTAATCATGGCTTGGAACTAGAACCGGATTTCCGATTTGATATCGGAATTGGTTAAACGAAGGACGTGGCTGCCATCCCCTTTGATCGGGGAAGGATATCGCGAAGGGCCGGAACCATCGCGCCGCCACAACACTCTCCCGTTCAAGTCCAGGATTTGCAGGGAATATTTTCCGGGCAACCCGATGTTGAACAACCCCGATGTATAGTCCACTCCGCGCATTTCCGCGCGAGAAGCCTTCGGAGCGAAATCGGAGACATCCGTCGTCGGGGTCAATTTCAGGATGGCCAGGCCATGGCTGGGAACGGAGATCCCGAAGCTTCCGGTTTTGGCGGTCGCGATATCCGCTTTGGCCCACAAATCCCTGACAGTCGCCGACGTCGTCGCCGTCCATGGGCCGACCGTGGTCCATTTATTCAGATCCGCCCAATTCACGGTGATCATAGCGGCGGCACCGGAACGGTTGAGAAGCCCGACGGCGCGGCAATTCCCCATCATCGGCTTCGCCCATATCTCAAGAGAATTGCTCGAAGAAAGACGTTGCGCTTGTACCCCCAAAGAATCCTGGTCGACCGCGATGACCTCCCTATTGATCAGGATATCCCGGATATCGGTCGTCATTTTGGTCACGTCATTTCCCGCGATCAGAGGGGCGCTCAATAGGCACCACATCCCGAAATGGGCCCTGTTTTCATCCTTATTCGAGCCGATGTTGCCTACCTCCAGCATGTCCGGATCATTCCACCCGCCGGGTTCGCCCGCGGCGCCGGGGCCGGCATAGGAGAACAGATTCACTTGTTGATCCAGGATGGACATGATCGAAGCCCAGTTCGGCCCGATATCGGTAGTCGTGCGCCAAATCTGGCCCCCGGAACTCCGCCCGAAGGTCCACGATTTTCCTACTCCCCAATTGCAAATGCTGTACAGGATGGGACGGGCGCTGTTGGGCCCGGCGTACTTCTTGATCGTATCGCCCAGGATTTTATATGCCGCCCCCGGGTTCCCCGTTTGAGTGCCGTTCACGTGGCACCAATCCACTTTTATATAGTCAACGCCCCAGTTCACCCACTGACGTACATCCTGGCTTTCGTATCCGAGCGTAGCCGGCTTTCCTTGGCAGGTTTGATCGCCAAGGGAAGTGTAGGCCCCGAACTTCATCCCTTTGCCATGAATGTAATCCGCCAAGGATTTGAGGCTGCTGCCCGTGAATTTATTGGTAGAGCTGATAAATCCATTGGCGTCGCGAGCACCCTCCCAACAATCATCCACGTTCACGTAGTTATACCCGGCCGCATTCATTCCGTTGGACGTCATGGTATCCGCCACCGCCTTGAGCAGGGTTTCGCTGACGTTGCATGCGAATTCGTTCCAGGTGTTGAAGCCCATCGGGGGAGTTTTAGAAAGCGGTGGATTCACGGTTTGCGCCTGAACCATGGTGATGCATAAGGATGATGCAATAGCGCCAAGAATTCCGGCCCTTATCGTTTTCGCTACCGATGCTCTCATGTTCGCTCCTCTGCGGCCCTTCAATGTAAACGTTTGCATAAAGGGGAATATAATGCCCATCGGCGGTTTTATGTCCGGGTTTTTTCCTTTAGATGTGGGAAAATTCCCTGAATATTGGAAGAAAGCGGATGTTATTGAATTGGAGAGCCAGAATTGGGAGCTCAGGGTTTCAAATCAGCTAGCGATGCCGCCGGGAAATTGGGGTCTGTTTACCGTCGGGCCCCATTGAACCCGCAACTCTCCCTTCCGGGCCAGGATTTTACCTTGCTCAATGGAAAATGCCAGTGTAACTGGGGAATCCTGTGCCGTATCGGGAACTATGTGTTTCCGAAGGACATTGGACATGGAGTCCAAATCCCAATAACCGGTGAGCCTTGTCACAGTTGCCGCCGGGCCGCCCCATTACTTTAATTCCCATTTCGTTCCTGTAGCCCGGCTAGCCGCCGGAAATCGCCCCGAGGGGGCAGGAGACTGTCTTCCATGCGTGCACCCTTCCATTCCTCCTCATTTATTCAACCCCCGCTTGGACGCTTTCGGCCCGCCCTCGCGCTCCTGGGCGCCATTCTGTTTCTTCTCCTCTGGTCCTGCCAATTGGAGTCGGGAACCAAGGTGGAGGATACCGCCAGCTTCGATCAGCTGTTCGATTCGCTTTCCAAATACGATAGCGTCATCATCGTGTTCAACGACACCAACGGCCGCTTCCTGGATACGGTTTATCAGGGCAAGGTCGACAGCCACGCAAAGCTCGTGAACCTGCCCGTTAAAGGATGGGATGGGGGAAAGGCCATCATCCGCATCACCGGGATCACGGGCGGCAAGGTGGTTTATGAAGTGCAGAAGAAATTCGACGGAACGGTGAATCAGGTGGACGGCAATACCTATGTCATCCTGCCGGGAACCGCGCTCTCGGGGAACTTCCAGGATTGGCAAATCACGGTGGGCGACTCGCTCAAACTGCCCGTCATTACGGTGACACCCGAGGCGTTGAGCGACAAGTCCATCCGCTGGATGGCATCCGACACCGCCATCCTGCACTTGGGATCTGATTTCGTGCGGGCGAAGTCCCAAGGCAGCGCCACCCTGACGGCCCGGCTCCGGTCCGATTCCACCAAAGCTTTCGCGATCCTGGTTACGGTCAATTCCAATTTCCGTATGCCGGACAGCCTGTTCCTTTCCCCCAATCCCATGCAACTCACGGCGTCGGGAGCGCCGGGGCAATTCACGATTCGATCGACCCCGGCCACGGCCGATAAATCCGTGGATTGGATATCGGACGATTCCACCATCGCCCGGGTTTCGCTCGACGGCTCGGTGCAAGGGCTGAAGCCGGGAAGCACGCGGATCAGGGCGGCCTCGAAGACCAAATCGGAAGTGACCGCCGGCGCCGACGTCCTGGTCGCCGCTGAAACCCCGGTGAGCAAGGTCGCCTTCCTCAACCAACCAGGCAACCTCTACGTGGGCGGCGTGCCCGAAAGCCTGCTGGTCAAGGTCACTCCCCCAACCGCCAATCAGGAGGTGGAATTTTCCGTGGCCGACTCGGCATTTGCCGCCGTCGCGAATCACAAGATCACTGCGCTTAAGGCCGGAACGACGCAGGTGATCGTCCGATCCTCGCGCTACCCTTCCATATCCGATACCTTGCCGATCACCATCGCGGCCGGAGTCCCGGTCCAGAGCGTTTCCATCATCAACAAGCCGACCGCTCCTTTCTATACCGGCGGATCCGCCTTAACCCTGCGCGCCAGCGCGTCGCCTTCCCAGGCGCCGCAAATCTTCGCATGGCGCTCTTCCGCTCCCGCCCTGGCCTCGATCGACGATTCCGGCAAGGTAACGCCGCTGTCCCCCGGAACCGTCACTCTGTACGCCCTCAGCAAGGTCGATAGCATTAAGCGGGATAGCGTCACCGTCTCGATCAGGCGGGACATTCCCCAACTCGCGGTGGGCCGGGACACCACCCTTTCCATAGGCCAGAGCATCACCTTTACTCCCGTCGCCCCAAAACAGAGCGGAGGCTCCATTGTGGAATTCAAGTGGGACCTGGATGGGGACCAGGTGTGGGATGATTCCGCCTCGGCCTTGAAACCGGTTTCCTTTACCTACAACCAGGCCAAAGATTACGCGGCGCGCTTCTACGTCAAGGATGATCAGGGGAACGATACCACGGTTGTCCGCCATGTGAAAGTGGTCAATGGTTCGGTGGTTCTCATCCAAGCGCCCTTCGACAAAAGCTATGCCAACAAATCGCCCATCAAGGTCACTTGGACCGTGGACGGCAAAGCCCAGGATTCGTTGATCCAGGAAACCCTGAAGGACGGGGCCAATACCGTTACCCGGACCTTCCGGGATTCCTTGAACCGCGTCTTTAGCGCCAGCATCGTGGTCTTTTTCGACACCGTCGCGCCCAACAAGCCTTTAGTGCATGGGACTTCTCTGACGGCCGTCACGCAACCAATCTGGACTTGGGCAACCGGAGGCGGAGGAGGAGCCGGCGCTTTCCGCATCAATGTCGATTCGGAATCGATCTTCAGCGCCGAAATCCGCGATACGAGTTTCACGCCGGTTTCGGCTTTGACTGCCGGCGTGCACACCTTCTACGTTCAAGAGCGGGATGCGGCGGGCAACTGGTCGGCCTCGGGGAAATTCGCGACCACGATCGATTTGACGCCGCCCCTGGCGCCTTCCGTTTCCGCTCCGCCGTCGCCCACCAATAATCCCAGGCCAACTTGGGCCTGGGCCACCCGGGGTGGAGGCAGCGGGAATTGGCGGTATAAGATGGGAGACAGGAACCTTTCATCGGGTGCCACCGAAACGCTGAACGCTTATTACACTCCTTCGTCCGATTTAGCCTCCGGCACCTATACCCTCCATGTCCAGGAACGCGATTCGGTCGGGAACTGGTCCGCTTCCGATAGCGCCTCCGTGGTTGTCGATCTCTCGGCCCCAAATGCACCCAATATCGTTTCGCCATCCACACCCACTCGAGCTACCAAACCTACATGGAATTGGAGCAGCAACGGCGGGGGAGGCAATGGAACCTATCAATATCAACTGGACGTCAATCCCGCCGTAACCACTAGCTCTCTGACGTTCACCCCAAGCACCGCGCTCACCGATGGGACGCACACGCTCAAAGTTCAGGAGAAAAACAACTCGGGAACGTGGTCGCCCGCCGCAACGTCTTCCGTGTTGATCAAATCCGCGCCTCTGGCGCCCACGGTGTCCGTTGCCGCGACCCTGACGAACGCGCCCAACTGGACGTGGACCCCAGTGGCGAACAGCGGAGGAAACGGAACCTATATCTATCAATTGGACGGCGGAGCCGGTTCTACGGTTCAACCCGTGACCCAATACTCCCCTACCCTGAGCGAAGGGTCGCACACCCTCTGCGTTTCCGAACAGGACGCTTTGGGTTCCGGAGCCCAGGGATGCAAATCATTGCAAGTGGATTTGACCCCTCCCGCGCTTACCCTTACTGCGCCTGTAGGAATGGCCAAGGTTTTCTCGAATTCGCCGACTGCGACCGGGACTGTCTCGGATGCGAATGGAATTAAGACTTTATCCTATGTGTTGAATTCCGGGGCAACCCAAAGTTTCGCGTTTACGGGCAGCCCATGGACCCTGAATTCGATTCCGTGGTCTGAGGACCGGAACATCCTTGCCGTAACTGTTACCGACAATGCGAACAATTCAACGACCATCCGTGATACGGTGTATAAAAGGTCCAACGTGATTTTCGTGCGCAAAACCGCTACCGGCGACGGAACATCTTGGGCTAACGCCTATGGGGAGTTGAATGTCCCCTTAAGCAACCCGGCGATAACCGGAAAGGCTATATGGGTTTCCGCAGGGACCTACGCCCCTGCTTCAGCGCAGCTTTCTGGAATGTCGGTGGGCACAAACGATTCCATTTATGGAGGCTTTGCCTCAAACGGCTCCGGGATATCTTTGGCTGAGCGAAACTATAACTTGAATCAAACAATAATACAGGGTCTGGCCTTTGACGGTGCGTTGGTACAATTTTCCGGGGACAACGCCATTTTCAATGGTTTTATTCTCGAGAAAGGCTCTTCTGGAATCGGGAATGGCTCTGGCAGAAACAATAAAATCATTAGCTGTACCTTTAGGAACTTTACCGGGACGGATAACGATCCCTTGGTGATGTACTCGGATGGTTCCGGATTGATCGATAGTTGTCTTTTTACCGGTAACCTGAATACCCATCAAGGCGTCCTGCGCGGCGGCGGCTTCACGGTGGCTCACACGACCATTCAAAACAACACCAGCAATGCTTCGAGCGGGGGAGTTTCCGTAATAGCGGACGTAACGATGCACGATATGACGTTTTCCAATAATAAATCTGATGACGGAACAGGTACCCTTGTGAGCATTCACGTCCTTGCCGCCAATGGAACCTTAACCTATGAAAAATCAACCTGCACTTTTGATGGCCTCGCCGATGGATCGGGTATTATTGACGCGGGTGGGACGATTGTTTCATACTGACTTAGATTCAATTAGGCAGAGATTGAAGTTTCGCGCCCCCTCTTGGGATTCCGGCGCTAATGTGGTTGAGGGGCGGATAAGTCCGGAAGCCGCTCGGGCGTGCTTTCGCGGATGACCAGCCGGCTTTTACAGACTTCCAATTCGGACTTGGCGGGGTTCCCCTCCCGGATGCGCTCCAACAGCATCTTCGCCGCCGCGGCCCCCAACTCATAAGAGGACTGGGCAACGGTGGTCAGCGGAGGGGTAAGTAATGCGGAGATGGGATTGTCGCTAAATCCAGCCACGGCCAGATCGGAGGGAATCTTCACTCCTGCCTGCTTGCAAGCCAGGTACACCCCCAGGGCCACGGGATCGTTCACGGCGAAGACCGCATCGGGCCTCGGGCGCAGGGCCAAGAGCTTGGCGGCCTCCCTGCGTCCATCTTCTTCCTCGAGCCCGCCATGGATCAGATACGCGGGCGGGGCGGCGAGGCCATGCTTTTTCAAGGCGTCGCGATATCCCTTGATGCGGCGCCGGCTGATCAGCAAAGCTTCTGGGCCCGCCAGGTGCGCGATCCTGCGGTAACCGCGTTGGATCAGATGCTCGGTCAACGCGTAGGCGGCCTCGTAATCGTCCCCGACTACCTTGGGAGCCTTCAGCTTCTCGGGGACGCGATCGAAGAACACCACCGGAACGTTCCGCTGCATGAGGTTGGCGAAATGATCGGTGTCCCGGGAATCCTGGGCCAAGGATACGATGATACCGGCCACGCGATTGGACGCCAGGGTCTCGGCATTGCCGACCTCTCGGTCGTGGCTTTCGTTCGACTTGCACACCAGCACGGTATAGCCGGCTTT
This sequence comes from Fibrobacterota bacterium, assembly GCA_019509785.1. Lineage (NCBI taxonomy): Bacteria > Pseudomonadati > Fibrobacterota > Fibrobacterota bacterium. Next base: position 67,716 of record JAEKLQ010000025.1, read on the forward strand.
GAAGGCGACTTCCTCGATGCCGTCCAGGGCTTGGGAGAAGAAGTGGTACTTGATGGCCGGCACGATCACCCCGATGGTCTGGGTGCTTCCCCGCTTCAGGCTCTGGGCCACCGAATCGGGTTGGTAATTCATTTCCCGGGCGGTCTTCCAGACCGATGCCTTGCGCTGGTCGCTGATATTCGGATGATCCCGCAACGCGCGCGAAACCGTGGCGGCGGATATCTGCAGGTGCTGAGCGATGTCCTTGATGGTGGCGGTTTTCTTCATGCCGTATTCCCGCGGAACGATCGCACCCTTGACCGGGCGCGCCCGCCCGCGCGGCCCGCCCTGCCGTAATCGTATTCACCCAAGGGCGCGGTGTCTACGGGAAAAGGGAATCCAACGAAAAAGCCCTCCTCGCGGAGGGCTTGCGTAGCGGGACGAATCCACCAAGCGTTCAACGAGTGGTGGCGAAAGTGCGGGATTTCCGCTTCTGCATACGGATGAAGTTGGCGCGGCGGAAATCGTTGCGATGCTCGAGGCAATAGCGAGGATATACGAACTGCTTCGGGAACACCTTGACGACGTACCGGTTATCGCATCCATCGAGGCAGCAGCAAAACTCGAGGTCCAGCACTTCCGTGTAGTTGTGCTTGAACACCATGTTTTTAACGTCTACGCTTTCGAATTCCTTCTTATGCTTGGCGCGTTGCTTGATGTCCCGGTGCAGTTCGCAGTATTTCGCAATGGGGTGGCCCCAAAATTCCCTGCCGCAGCCCGGTTCCTGGCAAATCTTAAGTTTGATTCGCTTCTTCTTCTTATACTTGGGCAGCTGCATGTCGCGAGTCCTAACTAGCCATTTCGGCTGGTGAAGGGCATACGGTCCCCTTATGAGGGTAAAAGATAATAAAACTGGAAGAATTTTCAACCAGAAATGATAGTTTCTCCCATCATTTTAGTTTTTATAGGCTAAATTCCTTCAAAATCGGCAAAACTTTTTTTCGCCACCCTACCATGGAAGAAACGTTAAATCCCTCAAGAACGCCAATGCAATTCAAATAAAGCTGGGACTGAAGTCGACCGGCGGCCAGCTTCGCTTCCTCTCCGGTGGCCAGAATAAAAAGCCCGGCAGGAATTGGCCGCTTCGCTTGCCGCCGGAACCGGGACGCTCGCCGGGGATCCGGGTTTATAATGGAGCCATGTCCGCCCTTTCGCGTCTTGCCATCGTGGCGGTGACCTGCCTGTCCGCGGGCTGCATTTTCGATTCCGGCTATTCCGTGCAGGATACCTTGGGGCCGGTGGCCAAATCCCAAGTACTGGATACCGTGGTCGGGGGAAACGCGATCCCGGCCCGCCGCGTCGATCTCTATCAGCCGCTGTTGGACCTGACCTTGAAGCCGGGGCAGATCGCATCGCCGGAAACCTTCGCACCCGTCAACGTGAAGGATCACGAGGACAGCGGCCGCGTCGTTCAATACCGGATGACCCGGCAGCGTTTCGGTTCCTGGAGCCCGGAATTGGAGTTCAAGTGGAATTGGTACCAGTTACAGGCCAATTGGATCTTCCCCAAGGAACTCCCGGATACCTCCGGCCTGGCCGGCGGGACCGGTGCGCTGTACGAAAAGCTGCATAGCGAGGATCGCTTCACCCGGTACTTCGACAGCGCGGCCGCGCCGGGAATCTGGAACCTCATCAATAACTCGACCAAGCCGGGAGCCGTTGGGGTTATGGTGAAATCCAACGGCACTGGCGACACCGTACTAGTGAAACTGGTGGTGGCGGGATCCCCCGCCGATCGCGCGGGCATGGCGAAGGGCATGGCCATTCTCGCGGTGGGCGATTCATCGGTAACGGGGGACTCGGCCCTGACACGGTTCGCGCGCTTCAACTCGGGGGATTCGGGCAGCTCGGTGAAGCTCACCTTCCTGGCCCCGGGCGGAACGCCTACCACGCGGGAGCTGGTGCGCGTTCCGGTGGCCTTCCCTACCGTGCTGGTGGATTCGCTCGATGGCGTAGCTTACTTGACCATTACCGGTTTTACGCCCAATACGCTTGATCAGAAATCGACGTGGACGGAACTGCGGGATGCGCTCATCGCCACGCGGCGCTTTCCCGCGACCATCTTGGATCTCCGCGACAACGGAGGCGGGTCCTTGGACGTGGCCATGCTGATGTGCGATGAAATCATTCCGGCAGACAAGGTGATCATCCGCCAGGTGCAGCGCCGCTTCGACGAGATGGCCTTGGCCCCCATCGCGACCGAGATAGCGGAGGTGGCCACCGGCGGGGGCGCGGGGGAGAAGGCCGCCGACGGCAGCGCCCGGAAATACCTGCTGTTGGCCGACAGCGGGACCGCCAGCGCGGCGGAAATCTTCGTGGTGTCGCTGCGCGAGGGCGCAGGGGTGCCGCTCATGGGAATCAAGACCTTCGGCAAGGGAGTGGGCCAGATCGTCAAGAACACGCCAGGCAAAGGATTGTCCTTGATCACCTTCCTGAAATTCACGAGCGCCTCGGGCCTGGATTACCATAAGCATGGCCTGGAGCCGGACTACCCGGACTCCGCGTCCGGGGATTCCCTCCTGCCGCATGCGGTCGCGAAGGCTAAGGAACTGGCCCAGATACATACGGCCGCGAAACGCTCCGCCGCTGAGGGCAGGGCCCTCATGGCTGCCGCTGCCGCGGCGGAGTGGAACCGCAAGCAGGCGCTGAGGCCGGGAGTGAAGGAATTGCTTCTGGAAGACCGGCCATAACGGGCCATCGGATTCCGGACCGTTGATCGCCGGCGAAAACGGGAGCCTTTAAGCCGGGCTTTGCATCTCTTTCAAGATTTCCAGGAACAAGCGGATGCCGATTTCGATGGCATCGTCGTTGAAATCGAAGCGCGGATTGTGAAGCCCGCCCTGCTTATCTCCCAGCCCGAGCCATAGGTAGGCTCCGGGAGCCTTCTCGAGGAGGAACGGGAAGTCCTCGGCGGCCATGCTGGGCCGCGGTTCCAGGACGGCTTCGGCGCCGAAGGCGCGTATGGCGGCGCGTCGGGCCAAGGCGGACATGGCGGCATCGTTGCGGAGCGCGGGGCAGCCCTCCACCCACCGCAGATCGGATTCCAGGCCGAGGCCGCGGCAAAGGTTCGTCGCCAACGTTTCCAAGCCCTCGCGCAGGCGCGTCCTCACGGCAGGGGCATGCGCGCGCACCGTACCGCGCAACAGGCATTCTTCCGGGATCACGTTGTAGGCGCGGCCGGCTTGGATATGGGCGAAGGTCACCACCGCCGTATCCAGAGGATCGATATTACGGCTGACCAGGGATTGGGCCGCGGTCACGAGCTGGGCGGCGGCGAAGACGGGGTCGCGGGTGAGATGGGGCTGCGCTCCGTGGCCGCCCCGACCCGACACCTTGATTTCGAAATTATCCACCGAGGCCATCACCGCGCCGGAATGCACGCCGATGGACCCGAAGGGGAGTTCGGGCCATCCATGCAGGCCGAACACCGCCTCTACCTTGGGATTATCCAGGGCGCCGGCCAGGGCCATCTGCTTGGCGCCGTTGCCCGCCTCTTCGGCGGGTTGGAAAAGGCATAACACGTCGGTGGCGTAGGGCTTCCCGGCGCGGGCCAAGTGTTTGGCGAATCCCAGGAGGATGGCGGTATGGCCGTCGTGGCCGCAGGCATGCATGGCCTTGCCGCCCTTCGCGGCCCAGGGCAGTCCCGAGGTTTCTTCCATGGGAAGGGCGTCCAGATCGGCGCGGAAGGCGACCGCGCGCGAGCGATCGCCCCCGGGCCAGCGGGCCGAAAGGGCGGCGCTGCCGGGGAATTCCCGCAACTCGAATCCGGCCGAGCGCAGATCGGCGGCCACGCGATCGCGGGTGCGGTACTCCTGGCCGGAAAGTTCGGGGTCGGAATGCACGGCGCGGCGGAAGGCCACGCAGTCGCGGATGAGTCCCGGATCGAGCGCGGGCGCGCCCATCACGAACCCGATCGTCTGCCTGGCGCGCCTGAGACCAGGCGCAGCTCGGGCAGGAAATAGTTCATGGGATCGACCTTGGCCCCGCGCACGGTGAGTTCGAAGTGCAAGTGCGCGCCCGTGGCCACGCCGGTCATGCCCATGGTGCCGATGGGCTGACCGCGCGCCACCTTCTGCCCGCGCTTCACGGTAACGTCCTGCAAATGGGCGTAAAAGGTTTCCACCCCGCGGCCGTGTTCGATGCGCAGGCAATTGCCCCAGAGCAGATCCTTCTCGACCGAGGCGACCGTGCCTCCGCCGGCGGCATAGACGGGAGCGCCGGCTTGCTGGGAGAAATCGACACCCGCATGCAGGGCCTTGCGGCCCGTGAAGGGATCGGGGCTGTAGCCGAAGCCGCGGGTGTTGAGGGCCGCGGGGGCGACGGGCAAGGAGGTAGGGAGGCCTTCGACCAGATCGGAGCGCGCCTGGAGAAGGGCCAAGGTGCTGTCCAGGGAAACCGAGATGGCCCGGGCCTTGGCCAGGGCGACGCCGGGATCGGGACGGCCGGCGCTGGCATGCAGGAAGGAGAAGAGGCCGGAGGACTTCTGCTTCGCATCGCTTTCCATGTACTCCACGCCGGAGAGCAGCAGAGCGTTTACTTTCTGTTCTTCCAAGTGGGCCAGTTCCCCGTGCAGGCCGCGCAGATCCTGGTCGAGCTTGCCAACGCGCGCCTCCAAGGCGCGGTTTTCCTCGCCCAGCCGTTTGCGTAAGGCGCGAGTCTGGTCCGGCTCATGCAAGGAACCCGTCACGACCAGCCAGACCCCGAGGGTGGCCAGCGGCACGGCCACGCAGGCGGCGATGATCAGCGAGCGCCGGGAGACCGCGAGGGAACGTACCCGCGAGGTGTCCTTGGGGTAGAAATTGATCCGGAGTTTATCGTCCATCGGATGGGCGCCGGCCCGCCGATCAGCGCGGCCGCTTCTGGAGCTGGCCGAGCCTGGCTTCCAGCTCGGAGATGTTCTTCTTGTACTTCTCGATGTTGCGCTGCATATCGGTCACGCCCGGCCGCATGCCGAAGCGGTCGAGGGTTTCGTCGAGAAGGGCCAGATGGGCCTCCTTCCCGAGCTCGGTGAACTCGCGGATCAGCTTGCGGCGTTCCGCCATCAGATCGAGGTGCAGTTTCCCGGTGCGGGCCGCTTCCTCGATCTTATTGGCCGAGGTCTGCGCCCCGGTCAGGACCGATTTCTTCAATTTTTCCAGGAAACTGTCGGTCATGGTCCGTCCTTCCCGATTGGCCTTGCCCGCCGGACCCGGAGTCCAGGCGTCCAGGAAGGCCCTCAGCCGGATGCTAATATAGTATTCAGGCCGAAGGGAAGGTCAGCGATTCCGGCTTTGGGAAGGCCAGGGTATTTCACGGTTCCTCGGGGAAACCCGGTTCGGCCGCGGCCTGGTTTTCCTCGTTCTCCGCCAACTCGCGTTCGCGTTCCGCGCGCAAGGTTTCGGTGATGATGTGCCGGAAATTGGTGTCCACGAAATCGAAGACGTCGTCCTGGGCAGCCTGCGGATCGTCCATCAGCAGTTCCTGCACGCATAGGGCGGTGGAAATCATGATTTCCTTGACCAACTCTTCATCGTACATCCTCAGATGCTCTTGCACGGGGCCGCCTTCTTTCGGTAGTCACGGGTGACTGCTCGGATGATTATACGAATCGCCCGATCCGGCGCGCAAGACAAGTCAGGCCCGGGTTTTTATCTTGAGCCGGGCCTGCGCGCCGGCGTATAGGGCCCTCGCGTTGCGGATGGCTTGGACTTTTTTCGGATTTTGCGATCGCCCATGCAGGTGATCGCGACCAGAAGCGGATCGATTGATGGCGGATGCAAAGACCGGGGATGGAATGCGGCTTCGGGGCGCCGGCCGCACCTTCGCCAGAGAGGTGGTCGTCCCCATCATCCTGGCGCTGGTGGTCATCCAGTTCGTCATCCAGGCATTCAAGATCCCTTCGGCTTCGATGGAGGACTCCCTCCTCATCGGGGACTTCCTCTTGGGCCTCAAATTCGTTTACGGATCGCCCCTTCCGTATTCCCACCATAAGCTGCCCGGCCTCACCGATCCCAAGCCCGGCGACGTCCTCATCTTCAAGTATCCCGGGGATCCGGAATATCCCGAGGGCGATACCAAGCGGTATAAGTTCCTGGCCAACCTTTTCCTGTTCGGCAACCTCTATTGGGATAACCATCCAGCCCCCGGCGAGAAGAGCCTGGTGTGGTACATGCCCAAGGATTTCATCAAGCGGTGCATAGCGCAAAGCGGGCAGGTCATCACCGTCTCGGGCCCCAAGCTGCTCATCGACGGGAAGGAATCGCCGCTGCCGCGTAGGGGCAAGTTCCGGGACGATCGCGGTTACGATCCACAGCGCGATACCCTGAATTTCCGATTGCCGGTTCCGGGCGAAACCATCGACTTCGATACCTTGACCCTGGAGCACGCGGTGTGGATGCGCTCCCTGGCCTACCAGGAGCATCCGGACGAGGACGTGCAGTTGCAGCTTGACTTGATGAAGGATTCCGTGGTCGATAACGATTACGTGCTGCCTTACCTGAACGGCGATCCCGCCAACCAATCCCATGGCGCGGTCTACGCCCTGCTCAACCTGCCCTTCCAAAGGATGTTCCAGGGCAGCACCATGTACCTGCATTCGGAAAACGTCCCCTTCAAGGTTTTCCAGGACGCGGCCCGTTACGGCTTCATCCGCACCAACGATCTGCCCGCCTTCCGTACTTATGATCCGTCGGATAGCGCGGCGGCGCGGGCCGCGCATTCGGGCCGCCGCGTGGACAGCAATGAGTATTTCCTGGGCTGCTATCTCCAGTTCGTGGGCCAGAACATACGGGGCCAGAGCGACTCCCTGCACCACTACCGCATCCGCCCTTCCTTGATCATCAACGGCCAGCGGTCCAGCAAATATACGGTCATGAAGAAGTGCTTTTTCATGATGGGGGACAACCGCGATCGCTCCTCGGACAGCCGCTATTGGGGCCTTTTGTCCAAGGATTTCGTGAAGGCGAAAGCCTTCATCATCTACTTCTCCTTCGACGACGCGGACGATCGCTTTTCCTTCACCAACCCGTTTTCTTGGTTGCTTATCCCGGGCAAGATCCGGTGGAGCCGGATCGGGAAGCTGATTGACTAGGGTAAGCCTGCGGGCGGCGACGGCCGCCGGCGGACTGCTGCTCGCTGCCTGCGCCCATATGGAGGCCCCTCCCGGAGGCCCCGTCGACACCAAGAAGCCCTTCATCACCGCGGTGCAGCCCGCGCCCGATTCCACCCGCGTGGGCCTGGATCTGGATGCCCGCATCAAGTTCTCGGAATGGGTGGCGCAGGACGTCGAACGCGGTAAGGTCTATCTGGTCCCTCCCCTGGCTAAGCGGATCCGGCCGCGCCTCTCGGGGAATGAATTGCGCGTGACCAGCACCGGCCGCCTGGATACCAACACGACCTACGTACTGGGAGTGCTGGAAACGGTGAAGGATTTGAACGGCCTGCCGCTGGAGTCTCCCTTGCAGCTCGCTTTCTCCACCGGCCCCTCCCTCGACTCCGGCAGCCTGGCCGGCGTAGTCGCCCCCTTCCAGGGCCGGCCCTCGCTCGGCGCATTCGCGGCCTTATACCCGCGCGGCCCGGAGCTGCGCGGACGCTTCCAGCACCTCACCCATCGCAACGATAGCGTGGTGGTACCCGCGCCCCAGCCGGAGCCCCGCAAGGAGAAGCCGGCCTACATCGTGCCCGCGGATACCCTGGGGCATTTCGCATTCACGCACGTGCGGCCCGGCCGCTACGCCTTGCTCGGGTTCCAGGACGTGAACGGCAATCTCACCCCCGAGGTGGGCGGCGAGGCCCTGGCCATCGGCCCTTCCGTGGACATCGCCAAATCCGGCCAGGCCGCGGCGTCCTCCGCCGCGGGATCGGCTTCGGGGGACGCGCAAACGCTGACCCTGGCCCCGTACGACACCGTGCCTTTGCGTTTGACCGCGGCCCGCTGGGTCCAGGAAGGGATGTACCAGGGCAAGTGCCTGGGCACCGTGCGCCTGAAGCTCAGCCGTCCGCCGCATCCCCTGGCGGCCTTGCGCCGCGACGCCTACGACCTGCATAGGGCGGGGCCGGCCGGAAAGCCCGCCGGCGCGTCCTTGCCGATCCTGGACGTATGCCTGAATCCGCTCTCGGGGGAGATCGAAATCGCCACCATGCCCCTCGATCGCGATAGCCAATACGTGGCCTCCTGCGCGGGCCTGCGCGATCCCAACGGTAACCTGGCCGATACCTCGCATAACCGCGCCGCCTTCAAGGCCGACACCGCGGCGCGCGATACGACCAAGGCGGAACCGGTTTTCCTGGGGCCGCGCAAAGTCTCGGGGGAAGTCCCGCGCCTGCCTCCCAACGGGCTCGCGCCCGGAGCCGGCCTTACCGCCTATTATCCGCGCCTGCTGACCGATTCGCTGCAAGCCTGGCTACGCGCGCATCTGCAAGCCAAGCTGGATACCGCGCCGCTGCCCTACGCATTGGAGCGCATCAGCCACCACGAGTTCTCCCTCAAGTTCCCGTCGATCGCGCCCAAGGGGCAGCACCTGGTGCTGGCCCTCAAGTCCGACAGCGGGACCGCGCCGCGCGCGGGGAGCGCGCCGGCGCCCGGAACGTCCGCCCCGGCCGCGCCTGCCGCAACGCCCTGGGCCGGATTCGTTTTGGCCGACGCGGCGAAGATGGGGTCGCTCAAGTTCAAACAAGATCGTTCCGCGTACGGCTCGCGCTTGGTGGTGCGGTCTTTGACTTCCCCCTTCGAAGCTTCCCGGGTCACCCCCGCCGCCGATGAGGTCACCGTCGATAGCTTGCCCGAAGGGTTTTATGCGGTGGATTATTTCCGCGATGCCAACGGCGATGCCGTTTGGGAACCCGGCAACCTCGCGCCATGGACCCTCGGGGAGCCTTACGTGCAATGGGCCGATTCCGTGGAAGTGAAGGCCGGGATAGCCGGCCGCGGCGACGGCAGGCCTCCCGGAACGCGGCGCGCGGCCCCGGCCGATTCCACCAAGGCGGAAGGGTCCATCCCTATCCCCGAGAGGAAGCTGGCCTGGCCTCCGGCTTGGTAGGCCGATTGATTCCGGCGAGGCTTCCCGGTAAATCCAAGTGAGACGAATCACGATCCTTCCCGATTAGGCGGAAATAGCCGGAAAATGTTACCTTTCCCCGGGAGTTATGGACGATTTCGTGCCCATCGCGACCAGCGCGGAACGCCCTTCGCTGGAGCGGCTGGGGAAGTATCTTAGCCACCACGGCATCCTGTGCCGGGTGCGCCCGGACGAGCGGGCGGCCCGCCCCGGCGGGCCTGGCGCGGAGAAGTACCATTTGGTCGTGTCGCCCGGAAACCTGGAACAGGCCCAAAAGGTGCTCAGCGAGGTCGCCTTAAGCGGCGACATGGAAGAGGCCGAGCAAGCCATCGAGATCCAGTTCGACGGTACCGAGCGCATCGAAGTCGCCACCTGGTTGCAAATCCTGCTGGACGAACAAGACCACGAGGGGTCGCCCATCTTCTTCTTCCGGCCGGAGTACGAAGCCATCCTCGATGAACTGCATGCATCGGGAAAAGTGGACATCCCCCTTTACATCCTGAAGGGCCTGGCCAGCTTCATCCCGGACGGACCCAAGCGTGCCGTGATGGGCCCCGGCCTCCAAGGCTTCTTCGGCCTTATCGAAGCGGTGGCCCGGGGCGAAGCATGATCCTCTCTGAAGCCACCGACACCCGCTACGACGTCGTCAAGTTGTTGGGGCAAGGCGCTTCGGCGACGGTGTACCTGGCCCGCCATATCGCCCTGGGCGAACTGCGCGTGCTGAAAATCCTGCATCATGACATGATGCTGGATCCGCGCCGTCGCGAGAAGTTCAAGATGGAAGCGCAGGTCTCCGCCCACCTCAAGCATCCCGCCATCGTCCAGGTTTTCGACGTGACGCAGACCAACTCCAAGCTGCAAATCGAGATGGAGTACATCGACGGGATGAGCCTGCGGCAATTCCTGGAGAAGCGCAAGCATTTCCCTTTGTCCGTGGCCCTGGCCATCACCTATGCCGTGCTGGAAGGCATGGAACATGCGCATAAGGCCCGCCTGACTTTCGGGGAGACGGTGCTCGACGGGGTGATCCATCGGGACCTGAAGCCCGAGAACATCCTCTTGCGCCGCAATGGCCAGCCCGTGATCTGCGATTTCGGCGTGGCCAAGGTCGGCGCGGATCTGATGACGCAGACCCAGCACATCAGCGGAAGCGTGGCCTACATGGCCCCGGAACGGCTGCGCGGCGAATTGAGCACGCGCAGCATCGACGTGTTCGCCCTGGGGGTGATGCTGTTCGAATTGCATAAGGGCTATCGCCCTTTCCCCGGCAACAACAAGGCACAAGTGCTCGAGAACATCCTGAAATGGAACCTCGTCGATCTCGATGCGGCCTGGAAGGGAAGCGACGAGGCGGTGCTGGACGTGGCGAAGAAAGCCATGGCCCGCGAACCGTCCCAACGATACCAGGACGCCGGCCAAATGCTCGCCGCTCTGCGTACCATTTACAAGCTCTACCATGGGGATGCCCCTCCCGCCGCCGTCATCCAGGATTACCTGGCCCGCGGCCATTTCACCACCGCCGAGTTCCGCGCCCTGATGCCCGAGGAAACCCCCTGGCGCTCACGGCTCCTTAAACTGGTTGCGGGCGCCTGCGTGGCCGGCGCCGCCGCATCCGTCTGGCTGTCCTTCCATGGAGGCCCGCTCAAGAACGCCGGCGTCGCCAAGGCCGCGCCGGGTCCCGCATCCTCGGACGCGGACCCTGGGAAACCGAAGGGGACCGGTGAAGCCGGTGGCCCGAGCGTCGCCGCAGCGGTCCCGCCGGCGGGCAGCCCCAATGCTACGGCCACGGCGACGGGCCAGGTTAACACCGCGGTTACCCCGGCTCCGGCGGCGCAATCCCCCGCGGAGGCGGAGAATCAAGTGCGCGCCCTGCCCCCGGAAGCCAGGCAAGGCGGCTATTACTCCTTGGCCAAGGCCTCGCTGCGCGAGGGCGCAGATCCCGGCCGCGCCCTGCTCCTGGTCAACAAGGCCCTCGATTTCTCCTATCACCCCACCATCGCTTTGCTCAAGGTCGAAATCCTGCAGGACCAGGATATGTACAACCTGGCCGGCGGCGAGTTGGATCGCGTGCGGCCTTGGCTCGCGCGCATGACCCGCGACAACCAAGCGCAATACTACTGGCTGCTGGCTCAGCAGAACCTCCGGCGCGGAGGCGTCGTGGGGCCTAAGGCGCGCGCCAGGGCCAAATTCGCCTTGCGCCGTTACCTCTCCCTCAGTCCCAAAGGCGCGGAAGAAAACCTGAAGTCCGCCCGCCAGGAATTGCGCGCGCTCCCTTGATCATTAACGTTAGGACCCGCCCATGAATCCCGTACGGGACTTCGTCGCATTCGATTTGGAGACAACCGGCCTCGAGCGGGATACCGATCGCATCATCGAGATCGGCGCGGTGCGCGTGCGCGAAGGCGCCTTCGAAGCGCGCATGTCCCGCCTGGCCAGGGTCGATAAGCCCCTGACCCCCTTGGTGGAATCCCTCACGGGCATCGCCTACGCGCAGTTGGCGGAAGCCGATCCGCTCCGGGCCGGCCTGGAGGAATTCCTCGCCTTCGCCGGGGATTTGCCCCTGGTCGCCCACAACGCCGACTTCGACGCGGCCTTCCTTTCCCAGGCCCTCGCCAGCGAAGGATTCGCTCCCCTGGCCAATCCCGTATTCGATTCCCTGCTGCTGGCGCGCACGGCTTGGCCGCGCCTGGACAGCCATCGCCTGGAAAACCTGGTCGCCGCCCTGGGCATCCCGCCGCAAACGGCCCACCGCGCCCTGCCCGACGCCGAGCAGGCGGCGCATGTGTGGCTGCGCGCGCAGGAAAAGTTAGCCGGATATGCGCCCGCCATTCGGGCCGCCCTCGCCCACCTCTTGGGACCGGGCCCCGACCATTGGCGCGCCCTTTTCGGGGGGCGGGCCGCAGGCGATGCGGGCGCATCCGAAGATGCGGGCGCATCTGCGGATGCGGGCGGAGTTCCCGGTTTCGATATATCGGGCCTGCTCCCGCGCCTTGCCCCAGGTAACACCGAAGCTACCCCCGGGCCGGGATTGGCGAAGCCGACCGCTTCGGCGGAATCCCTTTTCGCCGGCGAAGCCATGGGAAAGGCTTTTGCCGCGTTAAGCCGGCCCTATCAGGCACGGAGCCGGCAAGCCCGGGTGGCCGCCATGGCCGAACGCGCTTTCCAAGAGGGCCGCGTGCTGGCCCTCGACGCCGACCCGGGATCCGGACGCGCCCTGGCCTGCCTGGCGGCGGCGCTGCGGCATGGCCGGGCCCGCCGCCGTCCCGTGGTCTACGCCGCCGCGGCCCGTAGCCGCATCGAACGGCTGGCCGAGCGGGAGTTCCCGTTGCTGAAGGCGCTTTTCCCCGATGCCCGCATCGAGGTTCTGAAGCCGCCTTCCGCCTACGTGAGCCCGCGCAAACTGGCGGGCATCCTGGCGCATCCCGATACCCGCCTGACCGGGGAAGAGCGCCTGGCCCTGTTGCCCCTCCTGACCTGGCTGGAAGACGCCGGCGACGGGGACGTCGCGGAGAATTCCGGATTCAATTTCGATCGCCGTAAGACGCTTTGGTCCAAGCTTTGTTCCGATTCCTACGCCGCCGAACCCGAAGGCCATGCCTACGCCGCGCGGGAAAAGGCACGACGGGCCCATCTGGTCCTGATTACCCACGAATTGTTCCTGGACGATCTGGCGCTGGACTTCGCCTTGCTTCCCCCTTACGAGGCCATCGTCTTCGATGACGCCCATCGCTTGCCGGAGGCAGGCCAGTTGCGGTTGGGACGCGAAGTGGGCTTCTTCCGGCTGAAGCACATCCTGCAACTCATCGCCCAGGGCAAGCAGGATTCCCGGGGCCTGTTGGCCGAGCTCGAACGCGGGGCCGGCATCCTCGCGCCGGTTCCGGCGTCTACGGAAGAGAGTTCTACGGAAGAAAGTTCTACGCAAGTAGAGCCGAGCGAACCTGCCGATGACTTGCGCTTGCTGCGCCGTCTGGCCTTCGAACCCGAACGGCAATTGCAGAAGTTCTTCAACAAGATCGCCAAGCACGCGCATAAGCGGCGCAAGGACGGGGAGAGCCGCCTACGCTACGCCGACAAGCTGGTGGTAGAGTTCAACACCGGGCCCGAGCCCGTGCTAACGGCTTTGAGGGAATTGGAAGACGTACTCCGTCGCTTGGAGGGCATGCGCGCCGACCTCGCCCCGGACCTGCGCCGGGCGGCCGATCTGCTGCGCGATTTCCGCTCCGACCTGGATCATCTGGCCCATCCTTCCGGCAAGGCCGAGACGCATTGGATCGAGGAATTCCCCAATCCGCATAAGGCCCTTTTGCGCAGCGCCCCATTGTCCTTCGGCCCCGTCCTCACCGAGAAGTTCCTTCCCCAGGTCGAGGCCGCGGTATTCGTATCGCCCGCCTTGGCCATCGGAGACGACTTTTCCTTCTTCTTAGGGCAGACCGGCCTGGACTCGCGACCCGAGCGCCTGAAAACCATCCTGGTGCGCGGCCGCGGCGCGGACGAGCCCCTCGATCCCGTTTTCATCGCGCGTTATAGCCCGGTGCTGTCCAACCCGGGCGCCCTCCAGGCGATGACCGCCTCCCTGGCCCGCGGCCTCAAGGGGCTGCCGCGGCCGACCTTGGCGTTGTTCACCCATATCGGCATGCTGAAGCAGGCCCGGGCCCTGCTGGCCGAGCAATTGGGGCCCATGGGCCGCTTGGTGGTGGCCCAGCACGTGGACGGCGGGCGCGACAACCTGCTGCACTTGTTCCGGCATCGCCCGGATGCCTGCCTGCTGGCGACCGATGCCTTCGTGGAGAGCCTGGAGCCGGGGGATTCCCTACCCTCCCTGGTCGTGGTGACCAAGTTGCCCTTCCCCGTGCCCAGCGAGCCTTTGGTGGCTCCCCATCTGGAACGGCTACAAGAGGAGGGCAAGAACCCGCTCCATGAGTACTTGCTGCCCTGCGCCATCCTGCGCCTCAAGCAAGAGCTGAACCGCCTTCCCCGCGCGCCCGGCTCCCGTCTCGTGATCTGGATTCTCGATCCGCGCTTAGCCACCGAGAAATACGCGCGCTTCTTCCAACGGGGGCTCGGCCGCGAGGCCCGCATCTTCACCCGGGAAGAGGACCTGTTCGCGCGCACGGCGGAAGCCTTGGGCCTCGCCGCGGTAACGACGGTTCCCGGCGAAACGCTTGCGGAACCGGCCGCCGCGAAGCCCGTTACGGCCGCGGAGGCCATTGGGGCCGGTCCTGAAGCCATCGCGACAGCGCCGGAAATCGCAGCCACGGAAACGCTAGCCGGAATCGGGGAGACTCAAGCGGAGGCATGAAGGAGGTTGGCATGGAACCGGGAGGATTGGCGCGCTGGCAGTGGGACGGTTATCCGCTCTATCACCAGGCCCGGACGAACCTCTTGATCCACATCGTCCTCGTCCCCGTCTTCCTGGGCGGAAACATCGCCTTGATCGCCGGTCTCGTGCGGCTGTCCTGGGCCATGGCCCTGGCCGGCTTGGCCGCCATGATTATTTCCTTCGCGGCCCAGGGTTACGGGCATGGACGCGAGGCCAATCCCTCCATCCCTTTTTCAGGCCCCGCCAACGCCTTCGCGCGCATCTTCCTCGAACAATGGGTCACCTTCCCGCGCTTTTTCCTCACCGGCGGCTGGTCGCGCGCCTTGCGGTCCGTGCCTTTACGAATCCGCCAAAAAAACTAGTCTTTCTTTCGGACGGCCGCTCCCGACCCGCCTGCGCGGGAGCGGTTCAAAACCGGGAGAAACCGACTTATGCTGCGCTTCCTGCTTCTCATTTGCATCGCCATTTCCTTCCAAGCCTGCGAGCATGCCACCTCGGTCTGCGGTTGCGTCGTGGTGCCCCCCGCGTTGCAGGCGGACTTCCCCTCCGCCAAGGCCTTGAATGCCCGCTTGGGCCAGGGAGTCAATCTCGGCAACGCCTTGGATGCCTATCCCGCGGAAGGGGCCTGGGGCGTGACCCTCAAGGCGGACTACTTCCGTTGGATCGCGGATTCCGGATTCAAATCCGTGCGCATCCCCGTGCGCTTTTCCGCGCATGCCCTGGTGGATAGCCCATATACCATCGATTCCGTTTTCATGGACCGGGTGGACTGGGCGGTGAAGCAAGCCTTGGACAACCATTTGCTGGCGATCTTGGACATGCACCATTACGATTCCCTCATGGCCCATCCGCAAAGGGAGCTTCCCCGTTTCCTTTCCATGTGGAAGCAAATCTGCAAGCGTTTCCGCGACGCTCCGCCCGAAGTGCTGTTCGAGCTGCTGAACGAACCGCAGGATCAGCTGGACGCGGCGACCTGGAACGGGTTCCTCGCTCAGGCCATCGACACCATCCGCGTCCTGCAACCCGGGCGCACCCTGGTGGTGGGCACCGCCCCCTGGGGCGGATTGGGCGGCCTGTCCGCGCTGCGCCTACCCGCCGACACCAACTTGATCGTCACCATCCATTACTATGATCCGCATACCTTCACCCACCAGGGAGCCGCCTTCGAGGACGGCGCGGACCAATGGCTCGGCACCACCTGGCGCGCCACGCCCGCCCAGCGCGCGGTGATGGACCAGGATCTGGCCACGCTACGCGATTGGTCCGCCGAACAGGATCGGCCCGTTTTCATGGGCGAATTCGGGACCTATTTCCGCGCCGATACCCTCTCCCGGGCGTTGTGGACGGAGTATATGACGCGGAAGATGGATTCCTCCCGCATCAGTTGGGCCCTTTGGAACTTCAGCTCCGATTTCGGGATCATGAACGATACCACCGAGGCCTGGAAAGGCTATCTGATGAAAGCGCTGCTCCACCACGGGAGCAATCCCCTGCTCGATTCCATCCTGGGCGCCTCCACGCCCATCGACGCCGGCGTCTACGTGACCATGGATGACTTCGAGGACAGCCTGGTGAATATGCCGGCTTCGGCCCGCAAGTGGCGGGAGCATCAGGGCATTCCCCTCACCGATTACCATTCGAATTGGTATACCTTCCATTCGGGCAGCTCTACCCTGTTGTCCGGGGATGGAACCCCCATCCACGATTATAAGGAAGTGGATTCCGGCACGCCCCCCAACTTCGATCTCCTGGTGGGCCCGTGGGGCAGCGAAGGCAATGGCGTCCACGTCAAGATGCGGGCCGTCGCGGACTCCCTGTCCCCGAACCCTTGGGCCGGATTCGGGGCGGGCATCCTGGGCGGGTACGATTCCACCTTCGTGGACCTGACCAAGCTGACGGCCATCCAGTTCCGCGCCAAGGGAAAAGGCGATTGGTGCATGGAGGTGATCTCCGACACCGTCAGCTCCGACCCGGACAGCACCGAGCGTTGGGGCCAGATGAGCGCCGCCTTCCGCCCGAAAACGGAATGGGAAACGGTCTTGATTCCCGCTGATATCCTGGCGGCCAAGCCCTATTCCAAGCAGGCTAAGCAACATCTCACCTGGGAGGACGTCCGCAAGAAGATCATCGCCTTGGAATTCATGAACGGGCATTGCTCCGGCGAGCAGACGGATACGACCTCGGAGCTGTACCTGGATGATATCCGCTTAATCGGCGTGACGAACGCGGATCTGGGGATGTAATCGGTTCAGCGCATGCACCCTATTCCCTCCACGCTAAACGACGCCGATTTCCTGGAGGCGGTCGCGGGCTCCCTGGCCCGCATGCCCGGCGTGGAGGCCGTAATGCTCGGCGGCTCCCGAGCCGCCGGCAGGCAGTCGCCCGCATCGGACTGGGACTTCTCCATCTACTACCGCGGTAACTTCGATGTTACTGCGGTGCGCGACTTGGGCTGGCCCGGCGAAGTCTCCGCCCTAGGGGGATGGGGCGGCGGGGTTTTCAACGGAGGCGCCTGGCTCGAGGCGGGCGGACGCCGGGTGGACGTCCATTACCGGGATCTCAATGACGTGGAGCGCCGCATCCGCGAGGCGGAGAAGGGGGAGTTCGCCATCGAACAACTTCTCTTCTATTTGGCGGGTATCCCTACCTATGTCATAGTGGCCGAACTCGCCTTGGGACAAGTCCTCAGCGGCTCGCTTCCCCGGCCCGGTTATCCGGAGGCGCTCAAGCGTACGGCATACCGCATCTGGCAGGACCGCGCCGAAGTGACCCTTCATTACGCCCTGAAAGCCTATGCCGAACGTGGGGATCGCGCCATGGCCTGCGGATCGGTGGCCCGCGCCCTGTTGGAAGCCGGACATGCGCGGCTCGCGCGCGACGGCGTTTGGATCACCAATGAAAAGACCCTTTTAGCCCAAGCGGGATTCGCCAATGCGGATGCCCTGTATGCTGCCCTCGGCCCCGGGCCCGAGGGCCTGGTCGCGCTGATCGAACGGGCCCGGTCCTTGATTTCCGACAACGTCTGAACGGGCGGACCTTCAAGCCTTCAAAGCAAAAGCCCTCAGGAAGTCGCGCAGTTTTCCTTCCGACCCGCCGAACTCCAATTTCTTCGCGGCCCGTAGTGCGCTTGCCGATTCGCCCCGGAAGAAAAGGGCCCGGAAGGCATCGCCCTCTCCCTGGAGCAGGATTTCCGGCAAACGTTGGGAGCCCTCCCTCAATTCCGCGTGGTCGCCTTCCAGATGGTATTGGAATATCCGCCCTTCGCAGCGGATCTCGGCGAGCAAGGGCCTATCCGTTCCGCGATATCTTCGCTTGAGGGCGAACAAGGCCCAAGCCAGCTCTTTCCGATCGGCGGGATCGGGCTGGGCCAGGTAGCGGAAACCCCACTGGCCCAAGGCATGCAGGGCCGGTTCCAATTCGCGGCCGGCGGCGGTGAGGACATAGGCTTCGACGCGCGCGCCGGAGGCGGAGGATTTTTCCACCAGCCCCAGGGCCTCCATCTCCTTCAAGCGCGCGGCCAGCAGGTTGGGGGCCAGCCCGTCCAGGCCGCGCTGCAATTCCGAAAAGCGCTTGGGGCCGAGCATCAGATCGCGCGCTAAAAGCAAGGTCCAGCGTTCCCCTACCACGTCCAGGGCCTTGGCCAGACCGCAGGCTTGCGCGTAGCTGCGCCGCTCCGGGCGCGCGGGACGCCCAGGGCCTTCAGGGCGGGCTTTCCGGGAACGCAGGGAGGGCTTCTGAGCCACAGGAACAATCCTTTATATTTAGATAACTATCTACTATTATATTTTAAAGTACCGAATCCGAAAAGGGGGAAGATATGGAAACTCGCTGGGACCTGCCGACCCTCTGCCTGCTCGCGCTCGCCGCCGCCGTGGCTTCGGCCATCCTCGTGGGGGTGCGACGGGCCGATCGGACGGCCGGGGGACGGCCCCTCTTCCCCGTAGCCGTCGCGGGATTGGCGTTATGGCTCGCCTATGCGGCCCAGCTCTCTTTGCGCGGCAAGCTGCTTCCGCCACCGGGAGGCGGCGCGCCGCCGGTGGCGCTCCTGATGCCGCCCGGCCTATTGCTCGCGATCCTGGCGGTCTTCTCGCCCCTGGGCAAACGCATGACGGCCCTTCCTTATGCAGCGCTCATCGGCTTCCAGGCTTTCCGCTTGCCCCTGGAGTTCCTGCTTTATGCCTTCCATGCCCAAGGCCGCCTGCCGGTCCAGATGACTTTCGCCGGGCGCAATTTCGACGTCCTCACGGGACTCTCGGCCATCGTGGTAGCCTGGCTGGCCGCGCGCGGCCGGGCGGGCCGCAAGGTTTTCCTGGCCTGGAACCTGGCCGGATTGGCGTTGCTCCTCAATATCGGCGCGGTGGCCGTTTTGTCGCTTCCGGCGCCTTGGCGCGCTTTCCCCAATGATCCGCCCAACGAGTTGGTGCTGCATTTTCCCTACGTGTACATTCCCGCCCTATTCGTGATGGCGGCCCTGGCCGGGCATCTGCTCATCTTCCGGAAGCTTACGCGGATTTTATAATTTGCCTTGCATGCCCATCCGCCTTCCTCTCCTGGCTTTCGCCCTGCTGGCGCTGGCGGGATGCTATAGCTTCTCCGGCACCACCCTGCCCTCGCATCTGCGCACGGTGCGCATCGATCCCGTGGCCAACAAGACCCTGGAGTCGTCCCTGGCGGATCAGATCACGCAGGGGCTGGAAGAGGGTTTCCGCTCGCGTAGCAATCTGCGCCGCGTGAACGAGGGCGGGGACGCCGAGCTCATCACCGTGCTGACCGATTACTCGCAGCGGCCGCAGACGACCAGCGGCGCCACGGTGACCAGCTATCGCGTGGACATCCTGGCCAGCGTTCGCTTTATCGATCGGGTGAAGGGGGACACGCTTTACAGCGACGATCGGGTGCCCGGTTTCGGGCTGTACGCCATCGATCGGGGCGAGACGGAAGAGACGGCCAAGAAGCAGGCGGTGGATGGCTTGGTCAAGGTGGTCCTGGACAATTCGGTATCGGGGTGGTGATGAAGTTCGTCAAGATGCACGGTACGGGCAACGATTACGTCTATGTGGACCTATTCGCCGGAAAGATAGCCGATCCGGCCAAGGCGGCGGTGGCAGTATCCCATCGGCGCTTCGGCATCGGCGGGGACGGGCTTATCCTCATCAAGCCGCGCCCGGACGCCGACGGCGAAATGGAGATGTACAACGCCGACGGAAGCATGTCCGAGATGTGCGGCAACGGCCTGCGTTGCGTGGCCAAGTACGTGCACGATCATTATGCCCGCGGCAAGGACGAATTGAAACTGATGACCGGTGCGGGCTGGCGCTTCGCGCGCATCGTCAAGCGGGACGCGGCCGGCGCGGCCGAAGAGGTGCGGTTGGACATGGGCGCGCCCATCTGGGACGGGCCGAAGATCCCGACCACCTTGGCCGGCGAGGTACTGGAGAAGAAGCTGGAAGTGGCCGGGAAATCCTTCACCTTCAGTTCGGTCTCCATGGGCAATCCCCATTGCGTGATCTACGTGGACGACGTGGCCCGCTTTCCGGTAGAGCAGATCGGGCCCTTGATCGAAACCCATCCCCTGTTCCCCCGCAAGGTGAACGTGGAATTCGTGCAGGTGATCTCGAAGGAAGAAGCCATCCAGCGCACCTGGGAGCGGGGCTCCGGCGAGACCTGGGCTTGCGGGACCGGCGCCTCGGCGGTGGCCGCGGTGGGCTATCGCCTGGGCAAGACGGGATCTCGGCTTACCTTACGCCTTACCGGCGGAAACCTCCTCCTGGAGTACGACGGCAAGGGCAGCGTGTTCATGACCGGGAACGCCGTGGAAGTTTTCCAGGGAGAATTCCCGGGCCTATAGCCGCTGCCGCCGCTTCGCCTCGGCGCTCAGATCACCCCGGAGAATCCGAATCCGAAGGTATCCAGGATCTCATAATGCAGAAGGCTATGATCCTCGATGCTAAAGAAGGCAGCGAACAGGAACGAGTCGCTCAGTTTGAACTTCGTCCCTAAAGTCCCCGTGAATACTGCCCCCATCTTCGAATAGTCGGAGCTGCCGGTACCAGAACGCGAATTGATTTCCGGACCGGCGCTCATGTCGAAGAAAGGCAAAGGCCGGAAGACGAGTTCCGTATAATTCGCGAGGATTCCCGCCTTCGCGCTGATGCTGAGCATAGAGCTGGTGGATTCGTAAGAACCACCGCCGATGAGGGAGAAGTCCTTTTCCTCGGTATGGTACCGTTCCCAGCTGAAGACGGGCCCGAAGTTGATGTACTGGCTCAGGTAAACGGCTGCGGACGGCCTCACCAACAGGGCGGTTTGCGAAATGGCATCGCCCCCGCTCATCATGTACGAGCCCTGGCCGGATAACTCGACGGCCCCCATCCTGATTTCGCGGGAGTGCGCCGCGGAAAACGCGATTAATAGCATGGCCGCGAAGGGCGTAATAGAACGCATTGGGTTTCCTTTCGCGCGGCGCTGTTCGATTGCGGGTAAGCCGCGCGGCCAGGAAAAGTAGTCAACGGGTCATTGCTTGACCACGAAAGCCTGGATCTTCTGATCGGATAGCTCCAGGATCTTATCCTCGGCATCCTGCTTGGTCTCGAAGTAGCCCCAGCGCAATTTGTAGTAAGGCGCGTCGAAGACCACGTCTACCGTGCCGCCCAGCATTTTCTCGTACTGGGCCTTCTTCGCCTGGGCCGCGTCCACGTCCGACTCGGCCCCGATCTGGATGCGGAAATTGCCCTTGGTTTTGGCGGGTTCGGGGGCTTTGGCCGCGGCCGTGGCGGCCTGCGGCGCCTGGCTGGCCGGCTTAACGGCGGCGAGGGCTATGGGCTTGGCATCCAACAGCCTGTCCAGTTCCCCGGGTTCCTGGAACTTACGGCCGGACGCGGGGACCGCGGCTTCGGGCGATTGGGCCGACGGGGTTGCCGCGGCCTCTGGCGGGGAAGGTTCTTCGGTGCGCGAGCCGCCGATTCCGGCGCAGGCGGATATCCCGGCGGCCACGCTGGCCATCGCCAGCCAGGAGATACCGCGGTGGAGCTTTCGGCCGGGATCCCTAAAGAATCCCAAGATATGGACGGGCATTGGACCTCCCGGTGACGGCCCTATACGGGACGCAGGCCGGGAAAATAGAAAAGATGGCTTGTTCCATGCCCACGGGCATTGCGCCGCCCCGTAAAATCGGGCGGGGGCCGCCTTTAATCGAGCGCGGCAAGGGGATTGGAAATCAGGCCGTGGAAATCGCCATTTCGAAAATGGGGGACTTGCGCATCCTATCCGTCAAAGGGAGCCTGCGCTTGCAGCATTGGCGGGTGATCGACAAGCATCTCGACGCTTTGCTCGAGCATGGCGCGGATTGGGTGGCCTTGGATCTATCCGGGGCCTCCCTCGGCGACGATGCCGCCCTGGAATCCCTCTCCCATAACGCCCGGAAGTTCCAGGCCCGGCGGGCCCACCTTTTGATCCAATCGGGATCGGCCAGCTTGCGCGAAGCCCTCCGGTCCGCTTTCGCCGGAATCGATCCGAATGACGTCATCTTCGCGGACCGGCCGTCCCTGGAAGCGGGCTTGCGGGGCCGGGTGCCATTGGCCCCGATCGGAAAGCTAAATTAAGTCCAAAGCGTCCTCCCAAAGAGGGGCCCTCCCGAGGAGGAATCATGGACTACGAAATCGCCCTCAACCAGGCTTTGGATCTGCTCGCCGATGGCGAACAGCGGCGCGCCGATCGATTGCTGCAAGGCATCATCGACCACGCCAAATCGCGGCTGACCGGTTCGGAAGAGGATCGCGACCGCCACTATTACTGGGCGCGCGCGCTTACGGCCATGGAAGAGCCCGAACAGGCGCTGCTCCGCTTCGAACGCGCCTTGCAGATCGATCCCGGTCACGAAGCATCCCTATGGGAGTCCGCGTCTATCTTCCTGCACGAACTGGACAAGCCCGAAAGCGCCCGCGTCCTGCTGGCGGAAAAGCTGGTTCCCCTCTCCCCCGACAATACCCTGTATCGTGAGTCGCTGCAATTGGCGGAGTTCACTTTGCGTTTGCGGAAAGATCCCCCGCCGCTTGCCGCGGGCGCAGGGAGCGCAGTCCGCAAGGGCGGTCCGGTCTGGGACGCCACGGTTGCCAAGGAACGGGCCGCCGCCCTCGAGCGCGAAGCCGAAGAACTGCTGCGGGCGGCGGGAATCCAGGAGACCGAGGACGAACTTCCCGGTTAGCGCGCGTCCCGGGTCGCCAAGGCTTCGGCTTCCTTCCAGGCGGTCATGCCTGCGGGCATGTCCGGAGGCGCTTGCCGAACGCCCATCAGCTCCAGCAGGCGGGTAACGGGTACGCTACCCCCGGTGCGGGCCACGAAAACCGCTTTAAGATAGGCATGCAGCGCCATGTCGCCGTTCCGCAGGATGCGCTGTTCCAGGTAAATCCATTTTTCGTCCCAGGTCACGATACGCGTGCGGATCTCGAACCGCTGGAACAGGTTCAGGGGCCGCCGGAAGCGGATTTGGCAGCTCGCCAGCACGGGGTACCATTTCTGGGCCAGGACGTGACGGATGGCGCCGTTGCGCAAGAGCAAATCCAAGCGGCCGAGATCCATCAGGGTGAGGTAGCGGCCGTTGTTCATATGCAGATTCGTATCGAGATCGTTGGGCCAGACGCGGAAGCGTACCACGGATTCGTCGAGGATGCCCCGGCGCGCGGGAAATACGATCCAGAACAGCAGTGTCTTGAGAAGGCGGAAAAGGAGATTCATTCAGCGGTTCCAGGCGCCCGGGAACATTCCCGGCCGGCGCGCGGGCGGACGGGCGCGGGCCAGCAGGAAGATCAGGATCACGCCCACCGTGAACCCGCCGATATGGGCCATGTAGGCCACCCCGCTGGCCTCCCCCGCCGGGGTGCTCACCTGGCTGAAGATTTGCAGCAGGATCCACATCCCCAACACCACGGCCGCCGGCATGCGGGTGATATAGCGCCACATCAGCACCCGCACGGGATTGGTCGGATACTTGATGAGGTATGCGCCCAGGACGCCGGCGATGGCCCCGGAAGCGCCCAGGCAAGGGATGGAGGAGTCCGGTTGGAAGATGATTTGCGCGAATCCCGCCCCCAAGCCGCAGGCCAGATAGAACAACAGGAACTTCCCATGCCCGAGCAGATCCTCGATTTGATCGCCGAAGATCCATAGATAAAGCATGTTGCCGAGGATGTGCATCCAACCCCCATGCATGAACATCGAAGTGAGGAGGGTCAGGTAGATGGGGGAAGGGCCGGGG
Source organism: Fibrobacterota bacterium (assembly GCA_019509785.1). NCBI lineage: Bacteria > Pseudomonadati > Fibrobacterota > Fibrobacterota bacterium. The sequence continues at coordinate 91,363 of JAEKLQ010000025.1, forward strand.
TATTGGGGGATCGCCACATTGCGGCCGTGGATATCCATGGCCGAGGCCCGCACCAGGTCGACCCCATGGGTGATCTCGTAAGGGATGGTGGCCCAACCGTAGGTGAAGGCCTGGCCCAGGCGCAACTGCGTGAACCACATCAGCCCGTTGGCGGCGATGAGGCCATAGACCACGAAGGGAGTGAGCGTGCGGCCGGAATTATCGTCGCCAATGGGAATGAACATGCTGCCGATTCCTCCGGTGGACCGGGTCCGGTAACCGGGTCGGGGGGAATAAGCCCCCTGACCCGATTCCTTCGAAAAATACTTCGCGGGCGGAGGAATGCCAGGGCTTCGGAGAAAAGTCGGCCCTTAGAGGAAGTTCACCAGGGAGCTTTGCAACGCCTGCGCGCCCATCTTCAGGGAGGCTTCGTAGACGGCTTGTTCCAGGTTGAAATCGGAGACCGCCTTGGCGAAATCCACGTCTTCCACGTCGGATTGGAGCTGGGTGGTGTAGGTCTGGCGATCGGAGTTGCGGGATTGGGTGGATTCGAAGCGTTGTACGCGGGCGCCATTGGAGGACTGGGCGGTCAGGTTGCGCTTGAGGGATTGATCGATGCCGTCGAGGCTACCGCGGATCTTGTCGGGCTTATTGTTCAAGGTGCCGTCCAGCAAGTCGATCATGGCGTCCCAGGCATTGCCGCCGGTCTTGGCGCCGAATGCGTCCGAGGCGGTGGTGTTGATGCGGGCGGTTACGCCTTCTTCGATCTCGCGTTTGGAAACGCCGTCCAGATCCTTTTCGTTGCGGCGCAACCAGCTGTAGCTGGCGGTCAGGTTGCCTCCCGCGAGGGAGGCCGCGGCCGGGGCCGAAAGGATCTTGAGCTGGCCGGTATGGTAGTTGACCTCGAAGTCGGTGCCTTCCTTAAGGCCGGGGATGCCGAAGGTCCCGGGCACGATCAGGTTCGGGAGGGCGCTCTTCGAAGGGGTGTCGTTGGAATCGGTGACATTCTGATCCTTCAAGTCGATCCAGGTCCCGATGGCGGTGTAATCGCTATTGGAGGAATTGGCGGGAGCGCCGGCCTGGATGGTCGATTGGCCGTTGCGCATCTCGTAGGGAGCGACTTGGGTGTTGGTGCCCGAGAAGACGAATTCGCCCTTGAAGGTGGTGTTTGACAAGGCCACCATCTGGTCGAACATGCCCCGCACCTCTTGGCCGATGTAGTAGCGGCTGTCGCCGGAATTGGAATCGTTCGAGGCCTGGATGGCGCGTTCGCGCATGGCCTGGTAGATATTGGTGCCGGTATTCAAGGTCGAATCGATGGTACCAAGGTATCCGAGCCCGTCGTTGATGTTGCGCTGGAAGCTGGAGAATTGATCGAGCTGGGAGCGGAGTTCCATGCTCTGGGCGGCGCTCACGGGATCGTCCGTGGCGTTGTTGATCTTCTTGCCGGTGGCCAGCTGCTCCTGGGTCCCTTCCAGCTTGTTGTAATTCATGAAGAGCCGGTCGAGGATACGGGAGCTGACTTGGCTGAAACTGATTCGGGAAGCCATGGTTTTCCCTCCTTATTGCGCCAACTGCATGAGCACATCCATCATCTGGGAGACGGTGGTGATGTACTTGGCGGAAGCGCGGTAGCTGTTTTCGAACTTGATCATGTTGGTCATCTCTTCGTCCAAGGAGACGCCCGAAATCGTCGCCTGCTCCGAATCCATCTGGGAGATCAGGAAGGTCTTGGTGTCGAGGCGGGACTTGTTCTGGTTTTGCTCGATGCCCAACTTGCCGATGGTGGCTGAGTAGAAGGTGGTCACGCTCTGCGTCGGGGTGCCGTCCGTGTCCGGTACCATGGAATTCTTGAGGCGCAGACCGGCGATGAGGAGCGAGTTCTGGCCGTTGCCGTTTCCCGAGAAGCCGGTGGTGTTGTACTGGAATTGGACGTTGATGGCGTCGCCGGCCACGTAGCGGCCATAGTTCAGGAACTTGATGGTTCCGAGTTCGGAGTCCACGACGTAATCGGCGCCGGCGCCTTCTTGCAATACGGTTCCGTCGGAAAGGGTGACCTTGACGCTTCCCTGCGCGAGATCACGGTAGTTGGGGTTGGTGGTCTTCAGATCGAGTACCGGATTGGCCACGGCGGGGATGCCGCCGACGGGGGCGAAAGCGGCTACGTCCACGATTTTCCCGCCTTCGGCGGCGGCGATGTTCTCGGCGCCGGCGAGGATCGCGTCCGATAAGGTCATGTTGCCGGCGGAGGTTTTCGACGGGTCGAAAAAGGGGACGCCGGTGGACTTGTTGAGGTTGTATCCCAGCTCGTGCTGATCGTTGACCTGCTTCACGATGGAACCCGCCAAGGAGTTCAGCGCGTCCATGTACTTCGAGAGCACCTGGCCCCGGGCATCCATGATGCCCTTCAGCTCGCCGCCGCGGGGGTCGAAACCGCGCTTGGATTCGACGAAGCGCAGACGCAGTTCCGATGCCTTTTCGCCGTTGGCCAGGGTCTTGTCCACGCCATAGGTCTCGATCTGCATGGCTTCGGAAGGGCCTACGATGAGGTTGCCGCCCGAAGTGACGATGAGCCGGCCGTTGGTATCCTCGACGGTCTGCACGTCGATCAGGCTGGAAAGCTTACGCACCAGCAAATCGCGTTGGTCGCGGGCGTCATTGGCTTTCTGGCCCGGGCTGGTCTCCACGCCGGCGATCTTCTGGTTGAGATCGTAAATCTGCCCGGTCAAATCGTTGACCTGCTTGGCCTGCTGATCCAGCGGGTTGTTCATCGACAAGCCGTAATCCTGGATCTGCTTGTACACGCTTTGGAAGGTATCGATCATCACGTCGGCGCTGGACTTGACGGCTTCGCGGGCCGAGAGGTCGCCCGGATTGTTGGCCAGATCCTGCCATGAGGCCCAGAAAGCGTTCATCTTGGACGCCAGGCCGTCATCGCTGGGTTCCTTCAAGATGTTCCCGAGACGGGTATAGGCGGTATCCAATTGCGTGTTGTATCCCTTGTCGCCCAGGGCTTCCCACGTCTGGCGATCCAGGAATTCGTCGCGGATGCGATCGACTTCGGTGACCGCGACGCCCAATCCCTTTTGGCCGTACACGTCGTCCGGGATGGCATCGGCCTGGAGGTTCACCCGCTTGCGCGAGTAGCCTTCCGTATTGGCGTTGGAGATGTTCTGGCCGGTGACGTCTATGGCGGTCTGGGAGGCGTTAAGGCCCCGCATGCCGACGTTGAGGGAGTCCATCAAGCCCATCAGACGCTCCGGTTCACGAGGTTGCGGATCTGCACCCGGGCGTAGTTCACGCCGCCCTTGGCGGTATAAAGGCCCATGCTGTCGGCCTTGCTGCGGCCGGCCACGCTGGTGAGGATCCCGATGGTGGTATGGATGATCTTGCTGCCGTTCTCGATCAAGGCCTGGTTCACGATCAGGGTTTGCCGGAGCGCGGCCATGGCCCCCATCAAGGCATCGCGGCACTCCTTGAGGCGGGCGGCGTTTTGGTGGGAGACCAGGGGATAGATGGCTTCGCACTTCGCGGGCGCGTGGGCAGGGGTGGATGCGTCCCCTGCCTTGCGCGAGCCCAGGATGGCGGAGGTGATCCCGACGCGATCTTCTTCCAGGCCGGCCAGATTATGCAGCAGTTTCTCGATCTCGCCGTTCACCTGGAGGTTATCGGCGAGGTGGCGGTTGATCAGGGCGGTACGTTGGCGTTCGGCCATGCCGCGATAGGCCGCGTACAATCCGAGTTGGGATTTCAGATTGTCGATTAAGCGGACGCAGAGGGCTTCGCGATCGGTTTTCGGCGCGTCCGCGGCGGTCGTCCCCTCGGCGAACAAGTCGGGGAATTCCTCCAATATGGCTTGGCGGGTCATGGTGGCCATGGCTTCCTCAATTCCCTTGCGCGGCGTCCAGCTCGCGCTTGGTCGTCAGGACGGTGTCGACGTAAGTCTTGGTTTCCGCGAAGGGCGGGATGCCGCGGTAGCGATCGACCGCGGTGGGGCCGGCGTTGTAGGCGGCCAGCGCCTTGGACTCGTCGCCGCCATAGCGGTTCAACAGGTCCTTCAGATAACGGGTTCCCGCCAGGACGTTTTCCTTGGCGTTGAAAGGATCGCGCACGCCCATCGCCTGGGCGGTGCTGTCCATCAATTGCATCAAGCCTTTGGCGCCCGCGCCGGACACCGCCAGGGGCTGGTTGGCCGATTCCGCCTTGATGACGCCCTTGATGAGGTTGGCGGGGACGCCATAGGCCTGCGAAGCCTGATCGATGATGGGCCGCAGGGCGGCATCGCTCATGGCCGCGGGGGCCGTGGATTTGCCGTCGCGGGAATGCGCGCCTACCAGCTTAGCCAGCATCGGCGCCATCGGGAAATCGTTCCCGGCGTCCTCTACGTCGCCGTCGAAGCGGGGGATGGCGGTGGGCTGGTTCGCCGCTGGCGCGCTCACGGCGTCGAGCCCTTGGGCGCGGCGCAAAGAGCGGTAAATCTGGGAGGCCAGGCTGTTGGAAATCCCGGTCAGGGCGTTCTTCATCCCCTGCGCCCCGGAAACCAGCGGGTTCTTGGCGTCCAGGCTGGCATATTGGTTGTCGAGCATCTCGGAGAAGATCTCGCGGCCGGGCGAGGCCTTGGTAAGTTCGTTGCCCTCGGCGATGGTGCTCTGGCGCATGGACTTGTACATCTGGGAGAGGAACATGGATTGGAAATCGAGGGCGGCCTTCCAACGCTTCTTGTCCGCCTCGGCGCCTTGGGCCTTCTGGGAAGCCAGTCCCTTGGCGGCCTGTTCCAGCGGAGCCACCTTGGAGAGGCCCAACTGGTTCTTGATCAGGTCGAGGTTGTTGGTGGGTTCTGTGTTCATGGTTCTCTCGTAGCTTGCCGGTTACTGTCCTGCTTTAACTTCCTCTTCAAGTGCATTGGATTGCAAGACCCATGCCAGCGCCCGGAAGGCCCGGATATCCCCCATAAGTGGCGGCCGGCCATGGCGGTTAAGGGAAATTGAGGACGGGGACGGGGAAAAACTTGCCTCGCGGCGGAGCGGGCGGGGGAGGAATCTGCCCTTGGGGCAGCCTATATATATGGCCCGGGCTTAAGGGGCCAGGTCTTCGGCCTTGGCGATGATAGAGCTTTCGTCCAGGCGCCGCAGCGCCTCCAGCAGGATGGCCATGGTGTCCCCGTCGAGATTGCGCTCGCCGGCGGATTGTTGGGGCAGGAAGCGGAAGGATCCGGATTGCCACCGCAGGGCGTCATCGATGGCCAGGGTAGCGGGCAAGTTACCCAGGCTGGCGTGCACCAGGCCGCCTTCCTCGAAACCGAAATGCGCCCGCAACGGCCCTTGTTCCACCAGCAAGGTGCCCGTCATGCGCGCCGTGAGGACGGACTGCAGGAGATCGGCGAACGCGAAGTAGCGCAGATCCCCCGAAAGGCCCGGCGACAGCAATTGGGCCAGCTTCTGGTTGGTGGCGCGGATGCGCTTGGAAAGCATGCGGTAAAGGATGATGCTCATGACCGGGAATTCGGCCAAGGTCTTGTGGAAGTCCTCGCGGGCGATGGCCAGGGTGAGGCAATCTTCCACCGCGTCCACCTGGTTGCTCGTGGAGGCGCCGGTGAGGATGGACATCTCCCCGAAGCAATCCCCCTTGCGCAGCACCGACAGCTCCAGCACCCGGCCGTCCTGGCCGCGGGTGGCGATGCGGACCATCCCTTTCAGGAGGACGTGGAAATGGCTGCTGGTGACGTTCGCCTTGAGGATGACGTCGCCGCTTTTGTATTCCCTGGCCAGGGCGCGCTCCCGGAAGGCCCGAGCCACGGCGATAGGCATCTGATCCAGGAACGGGCGGGCCATCTGGTTCTCGGCCGAGAGGACTTCTTCGAACTGGACGGCGGGCCGCGAGAGCTTGCTCATGCGGCAGTACGACCAACGGCAGGCGCAATTCTTCCAGCCCGCTTCGACCTGCCCTTCTTCGCGCCGCCCTTCCATAGCCACGGGGATGAAGCTCGCGACGGGCATGGAGCAGGATACCGTCTGGTTCCCGTATACGCCGGGCATCTGCACTTGCAGCGAATCGCCCTTGGTATAGAAGGGGCAATTACGCAAGTCCAACGCCTTGAGCGCCCAGGATTGTTCCGCTTCATCCATATCCGAAAGTTACCTATTCCGATTGGGTCCGTGAGGACGGCCACGCTTTCGCCGCAGAGTAACTACCGCCCGGGAATCCTAGCCGCACGGGGCTTGGAGGATTTTGGGGACCGGTCCGGTAATCCTCCAATAGCATAAACTAGCAGGGTACCGGATCTCAAGCGAATCGCGGATGTGTCAAGAATCCCGATGCCTCGGAACGAATTCGCCCGGTTTCGCCCCGGGCGCGGGCCGGGGCTTGATCAAATCCGGGGAGCGCCAATGTAGCGCTATTGGGAGTGCCTTTGGAGCGCCATCGGAACCCCATCCGTGCGCCATTTCAGGTTAATAGAAGCACAATCTGAAGCGCCATTGGCGCTCCCAATAGCGCTCCATTGGCGCGCCATCCATTTTGGGAGCACAGGCCTTCCAGGCTCCTAGGTACAGCAAGGCACCGAGGATAGGGCGGGTCGGCTAAGGTAGTGAGGGGACGGTCAGCCTTTGAAAGCGGGATTCGGGGTCATCATGGCGGCATAGAGGGCCCGAATGGCCTTCTCGTAGTCTTGGTTGCCTACCCCGACGATGATGTTGTATTCCGAGGAACCCTGATCGATGATGCGCACGTTGACGTGGGCGTCGCGCAGGGCGATGAATACCTTGGCCGCCGTGCCGATCTGGTTCGCCATGCCCTCGCCCACCACGGCGATGAGAGCCAAGTCCGGTTCCACCTCCAGGATGTCGGGCTCGAGAACCCGGCGCAGATCCTCGAGGATGCTTTCGGTCTTGTCGCCGATTTCCTCGGCGGCGGCCACCACGCTCATGGAATCGATGCTCGAGGGCATATGCTCGATGCTGACCCCGTGCGTCTCGAAAATGCCGAGCATCCTGCGGGCGAAGCCGACTTCCTTGTTCATCATGCTCTTCTCGAGGCTGAACATGCAGAAGTTCTTCTTGCCCGCCACCCCGGCGATGTCGTAGCGCGTCACTTCGGGCAACTTGGAAACGATGAGCGTACCGGGATCATCGGGGCGGTTGGTATTGCGGATGTTGATGGGGATGCCCGCGTCGCGCACTGGCGCGATGGCCTCGTCGTGGAAAACGCTGGCGCCCATGTAGGAGAGCTCGCGGATCTCGCGGTAGCTCACTTCGTCGAGGGGATGGGGATTATCGACGATGCGGGGATCGGCCATCAGCAAGCCCGAAACGTCGGTCCAGTTTTCATAGAGCTCGGCCATGATGGCGCGCGCCGCGATGGCCCCGGAGATGTCCGAGCCCCCGCGCGAAAAGGTCTTGATGTTCCCCTTCACGTCGACGCCGTAGAAGCCCGGCATCACGTAGAGCTTGGACGGATCGGACATGCGCTTGCCCAGCACTTCGTAAGTCTTCGCGTCGATACGGCCGGCGCGGTCGAAGAATACCGTATCCTTGGGATCCACGAACTCGGCGCCCAGGAAGGCCGCCATCAGGACGCCGCACAGGTATTCCCCGCGCGAGGCCACGAAGTCCCGCGAAGCGCCTTCTTCGATCTCCTTACGGAACGCGGCCAGGGTCTGCTCCATCCCGGCCTTGAGCCCCAATTGCCTTTCGATCTCCAGGTAGCGATCGCGGATCAACGCGAAGGGCGCATCCAAGGGAAGCTTCTTCTGGGCCAGGTCATGGCACAGGTAGAGCAGATCGGTGAGCTTGGCTTCCCCCGAGTGCCGCTTGCCCGGGGCCGATGGCACGACCACCTTGCGCTTGGGGCCGGCTTGGAGGATTTTCTTGATCTTGAGGAATTGATTGTGGTCGGCTACGCTAGAGCCGCCGAATTTCGCGACGATGCGGTTCATGTTGCGGGAAAATTAAAAAAAGAATGAAGTAAAACTTAATCCCGCCCGATAAGCTGTAAGAGGACGCGTCGCGATCATGGAAATCAAGAACAACAAACCGGCCGAAAGCAGCGAACCCCGCCGATTCTCGGCTGGGCGCGCGGTTTCCAAGCCGGGTGCCAACTCCTTCGCCGCCGCGCTCAAGAAAGCATCCGATGCCGCGCCCGCCCCCAAAGCCGCCGCGCCGGCTCTTCCGGACGCTCCACAGCCGCTCGATACCGCCGCCGCGCCTCAATCCCAGGAATCCCAAACGGCTGGGAAGTCCCCGGCCGCGCAATCCGAGGCCCCGCCGGCGGATTCCGATGCCGCCTTCGCCGACCACATGGAGTTGGTGCGCTTTCGGCTCAAGACCGGCTATTACGCCAGCAAAGCCATCAATGACGCATTGACGGACAAGCTGAGCGGCTATTTCGATGAATTGGCTTAAGGCTATCCCCCGAAATACTCGGTGAACCGCCGCAGGAAGCGGTCCAGATCCCCCGCAGGCAAGGCATCGATGCCGGCCGCCAATTTGCGTCCGCCCCCGCCGAACTCGATAGCCAGATCGGAAGCCGCGGGACCGCCCGCCCGCGGCGCCCGCACGGAGACGCGGTAGCACCCATCCGACACGGCATGCAGAACCGCTAGCGCTTGGTCGGGGCGTTCCAGCGCCCGCTCGTTGGCCCAGGTGGCGGCATAGCGCCGCGCGAAGGGCGCATCCGGGACCGCGAAGGCCTTGGCCCGCGGCGCGTCGGCCAGGGGCGAGAGGGATTGCAAGGCATCCTGGTCGGCTTCGAATTGCGAGGCCAGCGGCCCGAAGATAGGCGCGTCCCAGCAGAAGTCGAGGGCGGATGGGTAAGCCTCCATGCGCGCGGCCAAATCGGCGGCGGGAAACAGCTGATCGCCCGGAAGCTCCCCGTAGGCATTGTAATTGAGCAAGCTTCCCGCCCGCCGCAGGAGTTGGGCCTCATGGGCGGAGGCGCCCCCGGCGGACGCGAGGGAGGAGCCGGTGGCCGGCAGATTGTCCCCGAAGGCGGCCATGGCGGCCCAGAGCGGCTGGCGATGGCCACGGACCGCGTTCACGATGGCCGCGGTGCAGGTTTCCGGGGCCTGGTTCACGTGCAATTCCAGGGAAGGATGGGTGGGCGGAAGCCCGGGCTCGTGGTGATCGTACCAGGTAACTTTTACGTTACCCCGATCCAGCAGGCCCGAGAGGGCGGCCAGATTGCGCTTGAGGCTGATGTCCAAGGCATGCACGTGCCCGGTCGCTCCCGATGGGATCCGCTCCAGCAGTTCGATCTCGCGTTTAAGCCCGGTCACGCGCAGCGTGGGCGGGCCGAGTTCGAGGAAAAGGATGTGCTGGGCGCAGAGCCCGTCGGCGTCGCCGTTGAAGACGTAGTAGGCGCCGCCATCAGCCGAGGCCGGGCCTTGATCAATCAAGGCCGTAGCGCTCTTTGAGCACCTGGATATGGTGCCGCTCATGCCCGATCAGGGCCCGTAGCATTTGCGCCGGGGTGATCCGTACGCCTGCCGCCGTGCCCACTCGATCCCAGCCGGCGGGATCGATGCCGGCGATCAGGGCGCGGGCGGCCTGGCCCACGCCCTTCCAGGCGTCCAGCACGGCGCGCCATGAAAGCGAATCGTAACCGGCGGCGGCCGCGTAATCGTTTTCCTCGAAGCTGGGCAGGGGCTGGCGCTCGCCGCGCGAGATGCACACCGTGCGGTAAAGGAAAATCAGGCTCGTATCGGTGATATGCCCCACCACTTCGCGTACCGTCCATTTGCCTTCGGCATAGCGGTAGCCGGCCTTGGACTCGGGCAGGCTGGTCAGGTAGGTATGGCAGATTTCGGAATGGCGGGCGTAAGCCTCGACCGGGTGGGTCGACGGGGCATCGTCGAAGGCCACGTAGTTCTTGTAGAAGCCGGAATCCTTGAATTCGATCATGCCAAAAAGTATAGCTACCGAGGGACGATGGTCACAATCGCGGGATGGGGCCGCGGCTATTTTGCCGTCATGCCTTCCGTAGCCGCGACCCATACTTCCGCCATTCCAGGTTTCGGCGACGGGGCCGAGGCTCCCCTTTGCGCGAACGATTCCCCCTTCGCCGCGGTCCTGAGGCTTTGCGAGGCCGTCGCGAAGCGCTCCTGCCCGGTCCTCTTGCGCGGCGAAAGCGGAACCGGCAAGGAAGTGGTGGCCCGTTTCCTCCATACCCACGGCGAGAGGGCGGGCAGGCCTTTCATCGCCGTCAATTGCGGCGCCCTGCCTCCCGGCTTGATCGAATCGGAGCTGTTCGGGCATAAGAAGGGCGCCTTCACTGGCGCCTCCGCCGACCACCCGGGCCGCTTCCGTCAGGCCGATGGCGGCACCTTGTTCCTGGACGAAATCGGCGATATGCCTTTGGAGGCCCAGGTGCGGCTCTTGAGGGCGTTACAGGAAAAACGGGTTTGCCCCGTGGGCGATACCCGCGAATACCCGGTCGACTTCCGGTTGGTCTGCGCTACCCACCGCGATCTCGCCGCGCTGGCCCGGGAGGGACGCTTCCGCGAAGACCTGCTCTTCCGCCTGGACGTGATGGCCATCGACCTGCCTCCCTTACGCGCGCGCCGCGGCGACATCCCGATCCTGTTGCGGCATTTCCTCGCCTCATTACTACCGCCAGCGGAGGCGGACGCGGCGTGGCGCGCGGTTCCCCCGGAACTGGCCGAGCGGCCCTTCTCGGGTAACGTGCGGGAGCTGCGCAACCTGGCCGAACGCTATTGCGTATACCGCGAACTGGGCCGGGGCTGGGAGGCCGTGCTCGCGGGCGCGCCCGCGGGAGGCCCAGGCAACGTATCGCGGGCGTTACCGTCCGCATCCGGAAACGGGGAAGCATTCCGGCCGCGCGCTTCACGGGTTTCCGATCGCGAAATCATGGAAGCCCTGGGCGCCTGCGGCCATCATCGCGGTCGCGCATCCGGCATGTTGGGGATAACCCGGCGCGCTTTGCAATACCGGCTCGCGAAAATGGCGCTTCCCGGACGCGCTTATCCCTTCCCCTCCTCCGGGTTTGGCTCTATATTATCAGGGCTATATGGGGAACGCGATGGGGGGAGTGCCGTCGAGGGGCGCAGCGGCATCCGCCCGTAAGCCCGCCTCCGCGCTCGGATTTTTGCCGGCCGCCCTGGTTTCCTTAGCTCTCGCCGCCGTCGTGCTGATCGCGGGATCCCATTGGGGAGAATCCGCCTGGTACCAGGCCTTCGCCCGCGTCGCCGGCCCTCCGCCGCCATCCTCGACCGTTCTCATCATCACCGCCGATCCCGGCGCGGATCCCTGGGATGCCGCAGCCCGAGCGCGCTTAGCCGCCACCGCCCTGAGTCGCGGTGCTTCCGTGGTGGCCCTGGGGCCCGCTTCCTCCCCCATCGCCGCGGGCGCGGATGCGATCGCCGGTGCGCCTACGGATGCCCCTGCGGCACCGGCCGGCCGTTGGGTGATCCCGCATACCTTCGCCCGCGTGCGGGCCTGGTCCTTCCCCGAGAATGGGCCGCCGGCTTATCCTCCCATCCTTTCCCGATCCCTCTATCCCGCCCTGGACGGGCCCGAACCGGGATTGTCCCTGGCGATGGGAGAAGGTCTGGATATTCCCGATAGCTTGATCACGGAAGCAAGCGCCGGCCCGTCCGCGCCGACCACCGGCTTCATCCTGCCGGCGGGCGAAGCCGCGGTGTGGGCCGTGCCCGCCTTTATCCGCTTGGAGCGCGGGGTGGCGGCGTCCCTGGGAGTGGAAGCCGCGCGCCGGTACCTGGGCGTCCCGGCCGCGAAGATCGGCTACGTGGAGGGCGTGGGAGCCTTGTTCGACGCGTCCCACGCCTTGCCGATAGATGCCTCGGGGGCCGCGCTTCCCCGGTTCCATGCGCCGGACGGCATCCCGCACCTATCCGCCCAGCGTTTCCTGGAAAGCTCCGGATCCGCATCCGAGGCGAGGGGCAAGCTGGTATTCCTCGATCCCGGCGGAGCATCGCTGCCCACCGCCGCCGGCCTACGCACCCCCACCGAGGTGGAAGCGTCCCTTTCCGCGGGATTGCTGGAAGGCACGCTAATCGCCGCGCCCGCTTGGGGCGCGCCCCTGGCCGCCCTGGCGGGCCTATGCTCCGCGGCCTTGATGGCGGCCGTCCTGATCGCCGGATTCGGCGGCGTCCCCGCCTTCATGATGGGAGCGTTCCTCGCTTGCGTATACCCGATCGTCGCCTTCGCCGCTTTCGCCAAAGCCTCCCTGTGGCTGCCGCCCCAGGCCCCGCCCCTGCTCGTCGCCGCCGCCTATTTCCCGCTCGCCTGGGCGCGCCGCAGCCTCACCGGCAGACGCGCGCACCCGCCCATGATCCATCCCGCGCCCGCCTTCGATCCCGTCCTGATGCCGATGGCGCGGCCCTTGCCTCAACCGGTAACGCCGATGCGCGGCACGCCCCAAGTCGCCATCCCCGCCGTCCGCCCGATACAGGGCAGTGCGCCGGCGGGAAGGATGGCCGCGACGGAATCGCCCTCGCTCATGCCACCTGCCCCCGTGGCCTCCGCGCCAATGCCCCCCGCGTCCGTTGCTCCCGCCCCGCTGGCGCAGGCGCCCCGGAATGCCGAGCCGCCGCGCCCGCGGCCGGTCTTGCGTGAACGACAGGGCGCCCCGGTCGAACGCCTGGCCGAACCGGCGGCCCCGTCGCCTGCCGGCGACGAAATCGAGAGGGACGCCAAAGGCGGCCTGGTGCGCGTGGGCAAGTACAGGATCGTACGCAAGATGGGATTCGGTTCGGCCGGCGACGTATTCGAGGGTTTCGATTCCCAGATGGGCCGCAAGGTGGCCATCAAGACCATCACCCGCTTCGCGTCCTCCCGTTTCGATCGCGCGGGAGAACGCTTCGTGCTGGAAGCCCGGGCCGCGGGCTCGCTGAATCATCCTTGCATCAACACCATCTACGATTTCGGTACCATCCGCGACGTCTCCTACATGGTGCTGGAATTCCTGGACGGCGTGACGCTTTCCCAATGGATGCGGGCCCATCCCCAACCTCCGCATCCCCGCGCCGTAGCCCATTGGATGCGGCAAATCGCTTCCGCCCTCGACTTCGCCCATAGCCACAAGATCATCCATCGCGATCTCAAGCCCGCCAACCTGATGGTGGTGGATAACGGCGCCACCTTGAAGCTGCTCGATTTCGGCATCGCCAAGATGGAAGACATGGGGCTCACCGCCACCGGCATGACGGTCGGCACGCCGTCTTACATGTCGCCCGAGCAGTTGGCGGGGGCGAACGTGGGCCCGGCTTCGGATCAATACGGCTTCGCGGTCGTGCTCTACCAGCTGCTGAGCTACCGCCTGCCTTATATCGGGACCAAGATCCCGGAGTTGTGCAACCGCATCCTCAAGAACGAAATCGTCCCCTTGGACGAGGTTAGCCCGGCCTTGGGCGGCGCGTTCTGGGGAGCCCTGCGCAAAGCCATGGGGAAGACGCCGGAAGAACGCTACCCCGACTGCATGGCGCTATACACCGCCTTGGCCGAAACCATGCCGGCCTGAATCCGCCCGGCCCTGCCGCCCGGCCCTACCGTCGGGCCCGCCGGACCGTTCCCGCGAATTGTTACTTTTCCCCCCGCGGCGGCCCAAAGCCCGGGTTCCCTTCCTCGAACCCCATCTTCCCTCCCGCCGGCGGAAAGGCTTCTACGTGCAGGCCATACCCTACCCGAAGGCGCTCCCGTTTTGCCTGAGCCTATGCATTGCCGCTCTCGCGGACGCGAAACCCGCGCCCGCTCCGGCTTCGCAATCGGCCAGCGCGGCCAATGCGGCCTCCGCGTCCGGCGACAGGGCCGCGGCCGCGGCTCTCAAGCGCGCCGAAGCCGCCTACCAGTCCGGCCAGCTTAAAGAGGCCGATGCGCAACTCAACCGGCTGCTGAAGCAATACCCGAAATCGCCGGCCGCCGAAGAAGCCTACGTCATCTTGACCGACATCGCCTTGCGCCAAGGGAAAGGCGAAGCCGCCTTGGCCCAGGTCGCCCGCTTCCATCGCACGTACGGGACCTCCGCCTACGGGGCCCGCATGGCTTACTACCAGGGCCAAGCGGAACTGCGCGTGGGCAAGAACGCGGAAGCGGCGCGCGCTTTCGCGGCGGCCGCGGTGGCCGCCCCCAATGCCGCCCTCTACGCCAACGCCTCCAAGGGCCTTTGGGCCATCGTGGAAGGCGGAGGGCTGCTCACCGAAGAAGCCGAAGGCGTGCTGGAAGCGGCGGAACGCGATCCGGCCTTGCGCGCGGGCCTGTTGGAGCGCCTGGGCGACCAGTACCTGCGCGAGGGCCGCTACACCGCCGCCCGCTCCGCCTTCCAGGATTGGCTGGATCGTTATGGCAAAGGGGACGGGGCGGGTCGCGTGAAGGAAAAGCTGCGCCAGGCGGCGGAAGCGCCCGTGCAGAACCGCACCATCCTCTTGATGGCCCCCATGACGGGCGAGTTCTCCGACATCGGCAAGGCCATGAAGGAAGGCGCGCAGCTCGCCGTCGACGACAACAACGCCAAAGGCGCGGGCCGCATCGAGGTCCGCATCCTGGACGATCAAGGCAATCTCATCACCGGCATCCACCGTTTGCGGAAGGTCATGCGCGACGAGCCCATCGACGCCGTGCTGGGCCCGGCCATGAGCGACGTCAGCGCCGGCGTCGCCATCGACCTTTCCGCCCGCAAGAGCCCGGTCCCCATGGTCACCCCCACCGCCACCACCCATGGCATCGCGGCCTTGGGGGACGGCATCTTCCAGCTCAACGTCACCACGGGAACCCTGGGGCAACGCATCGCGCTCTATGCCTCCGGCTGCCTGAAGCTGAAGGACTTCGCCATCGTGGCTCCCGAGAGCGAGTACGGCTACCAATTGGCCGACGCCTTCCAGAAGACCGTGGAGCGCAAGGGGGGCAGCGTGGTCTCCGTGCAGTATTTCCAGCCGGGAGCGCAGGATCTGGCCCCGCAGTTCGAGGAGATCCGCAAGGTGGCGGGCAAGATGTACATCGAGAAGCTGAAGGCGGACGGCGTACCCGCTTCTGAGCTCGATTACAAGGCCCAGCAGAAAATCATGAGCGATTCCGTGCTGCCCCTGGACGGCGTATTCCTGGCGGCCACCAACGGCGAAGAGGCTTATACCCTCGCCTCGCAGGCGGCCTTCAACAAGATCCGCGCGCAATTCCTGGGCTCGTCGGGCTGGAACGATCGGGCCATGCTGCGGCGCAGCAGCACCGTCGCCGTGCAAGGCGCGTACTTCAGCGTGGACTTCCAGGAGAATTCCAAGACCGACGTTTACCTCGCGTTCTCGCGGGCCTACAACGCCAAATGGAAGCGCAACCCGGACAAGGTGGCCGCCCTGGCTTACGACGCGGCCCGCTTCCTCCTGCAAGGCTTGTCGACCGCGCCTTCCCAGGACCAGATCATCCCCAGCCTGAAGGCCATCAAGAGCTTCAACGGGGTGCTGGGGCGCATCGTCTTCGACGAGAAGTACGGGGCGAATACCAACGCCGCCATCTATCGGGTGGAGAAAAAGGGCTTCAAGGAAGCGGAGACCTGCCCCGAGGCGGAATGACACTGGCCCTGGGGCGGAATGGCGCCTGCCCCCGGGCGGCCTAACCCTGCCGCTTCTCGCTTTCAGGTAACGGGCGCGTTACCTCGGCGGTTTCCTTCTGGGCCGCGGGGCCCTTGAAGAGGCGCCGGAAGAAGGCCACCACAGCCAACAGACCGATCACGATGAATTTCTTGGCCGCCAACAGCCCGATCAGAAGCAATTTGAAGAAACCGACCTTGGCCAGCACGCCGCCGGCGACCAGGGCCGCGATGCCGTAGGTGGCCACCTTGTCGATCTTGGGATCGAACTCGCTGTAGCGGTTCCCGGGATCGAACTCCACGGCCGCCAGCACCGGCGGCATACCCGCCTTCACCGTCGCCAGCTCCCGCATGGTCGCCACCGCGGTCAGGATCAGGACCCCGCGGCGGCCCAGGATGCGGATATCGTAATTGAGGGAGTTGTGGTCGCTTCCCTCCGCGCGCAGCTCCTTGGCCCAATGCAGCTTATGCGCGGCCTTATCGTAATACGGCTTCTCGGCCCATCCCAGCAGGTGCATGGCCGAGTATCCCTGCTTGACGCGCTCCTTGTTATTCTCCTCGGTGGATTTCTTCATGGTCTTGAGCAGATCTTCGTAATCGATCTTCTCCGCATCATCGTCCTTCACGTAGCCTTCCGCTTCGGACTGGATGATGACCGCCCATGAGCCTTCGCCTAAGGGCTCCTGGCCCGGAGCCCATATCATCCCCAGGGTATGGATGTCGGGCGGATTGCCCCAGAACGAGGTCAGCACCGTTTGCGACTGCTTGGCATCGAGGTAGCGATACCCTTCCGGAAGCTTGAGGGTGGCCAGGCCCCCATCGAGCTTGATCTCGCCGGTTCGGTAGCTTAGGCGTTTGTCCATCTCGATTAGGGCCGCCATGGCGCTGTCCGGGGCCGAGCCTTGGCCCCCTTGGGAAAAGGAACTATCGGCGAGACCGGGAATGGACGGGGCGGGCGACAGCTTGGGGGATGCCGAAGCAGGTAGGCTGGCTAAGGCTAAAGC
Source organism: Fibrobacterota bacterium (assembly GCA_019509785.1). NCBI lineage: Bacteria > Pseudomonadati > Fibrobacterota > Fibrobacterota bacterium. The sequence continues at coordinate 107,895 of JAEKLQ010000025.1, forward strand.
GAAGGCGGACGCGAGAACGAAGGGCGCGCGAAATCCTTGCATGGAACCTCCGGGTTGCGGGTCGCCAGAATGTAGACATTCCTTATATCTTGTCGCCCCATGTTCCCAGGCGGAAAAACGACCCCCGGCCCCGGAGAAGTCTTCGAGACGACCATCGAAAAGCTGGTGCCCGGGGGCGATGGCTTGGCCCGCCTGGACGGAAGGGTGGTTTTCATCCCCTTCACCCTGCCCGGTGAGAAGGTCCGCGCCCGCGTAACCGAAGCGAAAAAGGATTTCCTCCGCGCGATTGCCCTGGAGATCCTCGAACCCTCGCCCGATCGCGCGCCGCCGCCCTGCCCCGTGTTCGGCCGTTGCGGCGGCTGCGATTGGCAACATATCGCGCCGCCCGCCCAACTCCGCCAGAAGCTGGCCCTCGCCGAAGACGCCTTGCGCCGGGTGGGCGGACTCGCGTTCCCCGGGCTTACCATCGAAGGCGGGGAACCTTGGCGTTACCGTAACCGCGTGCAAATCCATCGCGACGCCTCCGGCACGGCCGGCTTCCTGGCGCGCGCCAGCCATGACTTGGTGCCCATCCGCGATTGCCCCATCTCCCGGCCGGCCTTCGGGCCCCTCTTCGCGCCCGCCCCCGCGCCGGGAACGGGCGCCCGCCCGTTGGAGACGGGCGCCCGCTTCCCGGCTTCCCGACCCTTCGCCGGTACGCGCCGCTTCTCAGCCTGGAGCCATCCCCTGCCCGATGGCGACTTCCTCATCAGCGCCGATCCCGCCGCCGCGGGACTGTGCCCGACGGGCGAAGCCGCGGAAATCGCCGCACCCCTTTTGGGCAAGACCTTGCGCTTCGATTTGCGCTGCTTCTTCCAAAGCAACCTGGAGATGACGGCGCGCCTGGTCCCTTACGCGCTGGAAGGGCTCTCCGGCCGCCTGGCGCTGGATCTGTATTGCGGCGTGGGCCTGTTCGGGACTTTCCTGGCGGACCGGTTCGAGCAGGTGCTGGCCGTGGAGGAGAATCCGGCCGCCCTGGAGTACGCGCGACGTAACATCGGAGTTACCCATGGTTTCCTGCGCGGCCGCGTGGAGGAACTGCTCCAGGCCGAACGCGGGCCTTTAGCCGAAGCGGAACCGGATACCATCGTGGTCGATCCCCCGCGCACCGGGCTCGATCGGGCCGTGGCCGGATTCCTGATCGCCAAACGGCCGGCGCGGCTGGTATACGTCTCTTGCGACCCGGTGACCTTGGCGCGCGACTTGAAATCGCTTCTGGCCGCGGGTTTCGCCTTGGAGGATTTGCGCCTGTTCGATTTCTACCCGCAGACCGCGCACGTGGAAGCGGTCGCGAAGCTGGCTTGGCGCGGGATTTTTTAGCTTTTCCCCGTCTTCACCGGAGGCTACGCATGCTCCTGACCGTCCTTTTCTGGGTCCTTCTCGCGCTTATCCTGGTCGTGCTGGGAGCGGGCTTGGCGATGTTCCTGAAGGGACGCGCGGGGGATCGCCAATCCCAGGAGGATTCCTCCCCGATCTACGCCAGCGGCGTGTATTCCCTCATCCGCCGCTCGCCCCGCAAGGAACTCCAGGAACGCGAACCTCCCTTGGAGGAAGTGCAGGCCGTGCTGGCCTCGGCGGCGGGGAAAACCGCCAACGGATCGGCGGAGCAGTACCTGGACGAGTGGCGGCGGGTGGCCAATATTAGTATAAGTAACATCGAAAAAGGCGATAGGGAAGGAATCCAGACTTACAAGTACCAGGTCCCGGCCAAGTGCCAGAGTTCGTGCGCGATGTTCGGAGGCGACGCGTACGTCACCCGCGAGCAGATCCACAATCACGTGGCGCTCATCCCGCCGTTCCATCTGGGATGCGGGGTGCAATTGGCGACGAAGGAGGCCTGGAACGCGGCCAACGAGAATGCCGCCTGGACTCCGATCCTTCCCGTGAACGGTAAGTACCAGACGCCGGATTGGAGAAGCGTTGTCAAGTTATAGAGTCCCCCGCTCCCGCCTAGCCTATGGATTGCTCGCTTCCCTCCTTCTCCTGCCCGCGGCCGGGGCGAAGGCCCAGGGCGGATCGGCCGTCATCACCCTGGTGATGCCCGTGGGCGCGCGCCAGTTGGGAATGGGCGAAACCGGCGTGGCCATGGCCGACGACGTATTCGCGACCTTCTGGAATCCGGCCGGCATGGCCTTCGGCCCCCTCTCCAACGAATGGGAACTGGTTTATCCGAAGACCGATATGCGCGAATTCACGGTGCTGGCCACCAAGCCGCGTTCGGGATTCCTGCTTCACTCGACCGTATGGGCCGGGGCCAAGAAAAGCCTTTCGCTCTACAACGGCAAGGTGTGGCGCGTCGACCATGAGTACGTCATGGAGCAGGGCGATCAAATCGAGAAAATCGTGCGCCGCTACGCGGGCACGGGCGACAACCTGGACAGCCTGGTCAAGCGCGTAAAGGCCTATAACGGGCTCAAGTCCGCCAAGGACGAAGAAGATCTGATCAGCCTTAAGCTGCCTTACAACCTGCTCTTTCCCGACGAACCCGTAACGGCTTTGGCGCTGGACAATACCGATCGCCTGTGGGTGGGAACGACCGGCGGGCTGTACCGCTTCGACGGGTCGGGCTGGAAATCCTTCGATAAGGAGCCGGGCTTCACCTACCTGGGGAACGACTCTTCCCTGGTGAAGGGCGCCGACGCCAACTCGCCCGAAGTCGCCGCCGCGCTCGCCGCCTTGGACACCGCCCGTTTCCGTAAGCTGGCCGATTCCCTGGCCACCACCCGCAAGCCCGTCGCCGTCACGGACACCGCCAAGGCGAAGCTCGACACGGCTAAGATCAAGGTCTCGACCGCCGATAGCCTCAAGACCCGGCGCGTCGACGATTCCGTGGCCCGGGCTTCCATCGCCCGCAACGTCTATGACTCCCTATACCGCGAAGCCAAACAGGAAATCCTCGACGAAGCCGCCGCCCGCGCCGATTCGCTCGCTTCCAAGGCCAAGGCGGAGGCTTCCGCCAAGGGCGACTCCGCCTCGCCGTTCCGCAAGCTGGGAGTGACCTCCCTGACGGTGAAGGGCGCCAGCGTGTGGATCGGCACCACCGACGGCCTCTATGAGTACAAGAAGACCGCCGTTACCCGCCGCGGCCAGAACCTGCTGCCGAGCCAGTACATCACCGGCATCGCCGCCAACGAGAATTTGGACGAGATCTACGTCTCCCTCAAGGACGCCGGCATCGCCCGCTACATTCCCGCCAAATCGGCGGGCGCGGCCGCCAAATGGAAGCTCTTCAACGTGGCCGACGGCCTGGTGGATTCCTCCGCGCATCAGATCCTGCTGGACAAGGACGGGCACGTATGGGCCGCCCATGCCCACGGCATCAGCCACTACACCGCCTTGCGGGTATGGGAGAAAATCCACTTCAAGAAGCAGGAGCTGCGTTCCATCGCCCTCGACGAGGACGGCCATATCTGGATCGCCACCAACGAAGGCGCGTGGAAATACACGCCCAAGCACACGAACGCCCAAGGCCGTCTGGAGGAGAAGAAGGAGGCCAACGGGGCCGCTCCCAAGCAGGATCTCCGCGCCGACTGGGTGCATTTCCATACCGGCAACGGCCTCACCGACAAGGACGTCTACGACGTGAAGGCGCAGGGCCCGGACGTCTGGTTCGTTACCGGAGCGGGCATCGAGCGGTATAACAGCGCCAAGTCCCAGGTGGGCTTCTTTTACGAAAGCCTGCTGCCGGTGCTGAACTTGCCGGATCTGTACCATGCCTTCATGGCCGCCACCTTCCCGGTGGAAGAATGGGGCACCGTAGGCGGCTTCATCAACTACGTCTCCTTCGGGAAGAATACCCAGACCAACGCGGACGCCACCGAAGGCCGCACCTTCGACTCTTATGAGCTCGTGGGGGCCCTGAGCTACGGCACCAAGCTGTCGAAAAACCTGGGGCTGGGCCTCAACGCGAAGTTCATCTATTCCGCGCTGGCGCAGGGGGTGACCTCCTCGGGCGAACGCACCGACGGCATCGCCATCAGTTACGCCGTGGACGCGGGCCTATTGTGGAAGAACATCCTGGTGAAAGGCCTTTCCGCGGCCCTGGTGCTGCAGAATATGGGCCCCGCGGTGTTCTACGTGGACCAGGCCCAGGCCGATCCCATCCCCTTTACCTGGAAGGTGGGCCTCGCCTACGAACTGCTGCATCTGCCCAATCACCGCATCACCGTCGCCGCCGACGCCAACCGCGAGGCGGTCTACCGCGAGGGCAACGACGCCTCGCCCGTCTACATCGGGGCCTGGAAGGATCTCGTATACCCTTACCAGGACAAGGATCATTCGGCCACCTCGGTCTTCCGCGAGAACATCCGCCAGACGGTATACAATACCGGCGTCGAATACGTGATCGCCAACGTGGTGGCCCTGCGCAGCGGCTACCTGTACGATTTCCGCGGGCAGCGTTACGAGTTGGACATGGGCGCGGGCTTCATGATCTCGGACATCCTGCAGGTGGATGGGACCTTCATCAAGTCCTTCGATAACGGCATCCGCAACAACCAGAAGCGCTTCAGCATGCTGCTGCGCTTCTGAGCCCCTCCCTTTACCGCATTCTCCAACGCATCGGCGGCCGGAACCCCGGACGCCGCTTCAAGCCCGCATCAGCCGCGAAAACGTAATCGTGAAATCGGTCCGGATACGGTTCGGGAAATCCGAAGGGGGAGCTTCGGAGCAACGCACCCCGCGCAGGTGGCGCCAATGCGCCCCCAGCCCGGGCTTTACCGATGCGACGTCGAAATCCGAACTGTCGAAATCCATGTCGACGCAGGCCCGAATGATCAAATCGTCGCCCTCTTTCGTGAAGCATTCATTGGTCTGCCGGAATCCGCCCACGGTCGAATCGCAGGATCGCCGCGGTTGCAGGTTGATGAAGCCGCTGTCCGGGCGGCCCAACTTGCCGGACACCACCGTGTCCCTTTGCTTATCGAAGTAGATATACCGGTACCGGGCGGTGAAACTCTCCCCGGCTAGTTGAAAGGTCATCGAGGGCCAAAGGGTATCATCGATGTCGATCCGGTAGTTGGCGATGAGATCGGCGGGCGAGGCGAAGGAATCGACGGCAACGTTGTTACGGTAAACCACGCTCCATCCCGTGATCATGGGATCGGCGTAAGCGGCGTCGTCGGGCCCCAGATCCGGACCGAGGCCGCAACCTGCCGCCAATAGGGCCATGGGTAGAATTCGCTTAAGCATGGGAATCATCCCCGAACCTCAATTCTCCATCAGTTTATTCCAGGCCGCCTTCCCCTCGCCGAACGTCCCATGGCCGATACGCGCGTTGAAATCCGCGTCGCTGCGGATCCCCTGGTTGGGCACGATATCCTGCAGCCACAGTTCGGCCAATTTCTCGAGTAGATCCACCTGCTCCTGCTTCACCGCGTCGATATCCATCTTCGTCAAGGCTTCGAATTCGTCGATGGACAGGGGCGGATTCTCCTTGCGCCAGCCCGGAAGCGACCAGCCTCCCGTGGCCTTATCGAGAACGGGACGGACGACGGGGCTTAGGCGCACGATGCATCCGTTCGCGATGACCTGATCTTCCCGGGTCGGCAAGGGTTGCCCTAAGGCCACGTGGGCGGTGAAGGAAGCGGAATCGGGAGGATCGTCGATAATGCTTTGCGCCAATTCGATCAGGTCGTTGATAAGGCCGGTGGTCTCCTGGTGTCGGATCAATTCCGGGTATTGGGGAAGGCGATGATCCCCCAGCGGCAACGATACCTGGCCGGTCCCCAGGCTGAGCGCCTGGATGGACTGCGGGCCGCCCTGGTACCAATCGGGATTCGACAGCACCTCGGTCACGGCAGCCAATAGGGGATTGTTGTAACCGCCGATGGCGCCGTCCCAGAACCGGCGGTTCGCGTACGAAGGGCTGGCCGGAAGGACCGCGGGCGTATCGAAGTAATTGACGGGCGCGTTGCTGGAAGCATGCACGGCTTCGGCCAGGAGCGGAGGCTTGCATGTGTCGAAGTTGGCCGCCAGGCTCTTGATGTCGGAGCGGAAGAAGACCGCCTTTTTACGATCGTAGTCGAACGCGGTGATCATGAGCCGAAGCTTGTTCTCGCCGCTCCCGGGCCAGGCTTGCGCGGAGACTTGGTCCAAGGACGTCCCGCCGAATCCGGCGAAGACCTTGCGGAGGCCGCTGTACTTGCGGCCGGCGGAATAGCGCGGGCCCATGCGCAAGGCGGTCTCCAATGCCTTGTCCACGAAATGATCCAGCCAGCCGACCTCGTAGAAGATGCTTTGCCGCGTCCCCTCATCCTTGAAGAGGCCGATGATTTGCGCCGGGGTCATGTTCTCGATCAGGCCGCCCAGCACGATGGCCCCGCCCGAAGTGGCGGCCGCGAAATCGAAATTGGAGAGGATGTCCCGGCCGGGGATGTCGCCGAAAAGCTTCTGCAAGGCCTTGGCCTGGATCATCGCCCAGCTTCCGCCACCGTCTAAGGAAAGGATCCGGAATTTTTTCCCTATGGGCATGCTCGCCTCCTTGGTCGCTTGACCGGAAGGAATCTAATCCCAAGCCTCATTCATCTGCAATGGGTGATTCCGGAACGAAACGACCGGCCGTGGTATCGCCGTGGCCGGCGAGGGCGGATTAACGCGCTCCCGCCAGCCGTCGGGCACGTAATAGACGGGTCCGCAGGGCCGCCGGGTTTCGCGGATGACCCAGAGCAGGGAATCGCCGGCAGCCGAATCCTTGCGGAACCGGTAGGTAAGCGCCGCTTCCCCGTTCTTGCGGAAGATCATCCCGTAACCATAACCCGTATCGATCTTATCCGAGTTGATGATGATCCAGGCGGTGTCGAGGTCGAGCGCCCCATTCCGGAACGGCGCCACGAAACCGACGCGGCTGGAGCCGTCCGGGGGAATCAACCCGTTCAAGGGGACGTTCTCCAGGGCCGAACGACGTACTTCGGCGAGATCGCGGTAACGCGAATGGTACAGGACGTAAAGCGCGGAGGGGAATTCCAAGGAATCCGCCTCCGAAGGCACGCGCGGATCGAGGCTGAACTCCAGGATGCCTTGATAGCCTTCCGCGTCGGCGAGGCGGTTGTAAACCTCTTCCCCGACCCGCACCTTGCCCGAGCTGTCCGCCCACATGAAGACCTGGAACCATCGGCCGGGCTGCTCGACGCCGTTCACGGATTCGAACTGGGTGAATTCGGTACAGGTCGAGACGAAAGAATCGGGCTCCAGGTAGTTCGCCCCCGGGATCGGGATCGGCGCGCCCCCGGTATCCAAGAAGCATGCGGACAGGAGTCCCGCCGCCGCGGCGAGCGGGAGCCGCAGACCCATCAAACCCGCAACTCCTCCTGATCCAGATCTTTCCAGTCGGCATGCTTCGCCAGAACCGGCTCCACCTCTTGCGCCAGGAATTCCCGGGTGATTTCCGGCGAACGGCCCACGTACTTGGCGGCGTCCAGAACCTCGCCCAAGACGTTCGCGTCCATCCCGAATTGCGGATCCTTCGCTATGCGTTCCATCAGATCGTTGTCCAGGCCCTCTTGCTTCACGCGTTTGGCCGCCGCCAGGGAGTGCTTGCGGATGGCCTCGTGCAGCTCTTGGCGATCGCCGCCCCGCTTCACCCCGGCCATCATGATGTTCTCCGTAGCCATGAAGGGGAGCTCGGCCATGACGTGGCGTTCGATCATTTTCGGATAGACCACCAGGCCCTGGCATACGTTCTCGGCCAGGATGAGCATGGCGTCCATCGCCAGGAAGGCCTGGGGCACCGCCAAACGCTTGTTGGCGGAATCGTCCAAGGTGCGTTCGAACCATTGCGTCGAAGCCGTGAACTCCGCGCTGGGCAGCATGGCCTGCACGAAGCGGGACAACGATCCGATGCGCTCGGCGCGCATGGGATTGCGCTTGTAGGCCATGGCGCTGGATCCGATCTGATCGGCCTCGAAGGGTTCTTCGATTTCCTTCAGGTGCTGCAACAGGCGCAGGTCGGTGGAGAACTTGGCCAGGCTCTGGGCCAGGCTGGAGAGCACGGCGAGCACGCGGCTGTCGAGCTTGCGCGTGTATGTCTGGCCGGAAACGGCGAGGCTGCGGGCGAAACCCGCTTTCTTGGTCACCGCGGCGTCGAGCGCCTTGACCTTGGCATGATCGCCGTCGAAGAGCTCCAGGAAGCTGGCCTGGGTGCCGGTGGTGCCCTTCACGCCCAGGAAGGGGAGGTTCGCTTCCACGAAAACGAGTTCCTCCAGATCGAGCAGGAGATCCTGGATCCACAGGGTGGCGCGCTTGCCCACCGTGGTCAACTGGGCGGGCTGGAAATGGGTGAAGGCCAAGGTAGGCATGCCTTGGTATTGGCGGGCGAAACCGGCGAGGGCGGAGACCACGCGTAAGGTTCGGCGGCGCACCAGGTCCAGGCCGGCGCGCATCTGGATCAAATCGGTGTTATCGGTGACGTAGGCGGAAGTGGCGCCCAGATGGATGATGCCCGCGGCCGTCTTCGCCTGCAGCCCGAAAGCATGCACGTGGGCCATGACGTCGTGGCGTACGGCCTTCTCCCGCTTTTCCGCCTCGGCGAAATTGATGTCCGTCTCGAAGGCCTTGAGTTCGGCGATCTGGGCTTCGCTGATGGGCAAACCCAACTCCCGTTCCGCCTCGGCCAGCCATATCCACAGCCGCCTCCAGGTCTGATGCTTGAATTGGGGCGAGAACAGGAAACCCATGCGCGCGGAGGCGTAGCGTTTGCTGAGGGGATTTTCGTACTGGCGGCTGTCGGTCATGGGGGCCAAAGGTAGCTCCGGGGCGGGGGTCGATCAAACGGGGTGGCTCGAAGTGTTTAATTTTCCCGCTCATGACGGTCCCTCCCGCGTCCCGGCTTTTCTTCACTTATGGAACCCTGATGCTCACCACCGGAATCGCCGCCGTGGACGATGCGATGCGCAAAGCGGGGACCTCCCTCGGGCGCGGCCACGTGCATGGGCATCTTTATGATCTGGGGGATTACCCGGGCGCGGTGACGGCGACGCCGGGCGATGGCGCCGGCGAGGATGGGCCGAAGGTGTGGGGGCATCTGCTCCGCCTGGACGATCCGGATGCGTTGTTTTCCGTTCTCGATCCGTACGAAGGGTTCGATGCCGGGAATCGGGCCGCTTCCGAATTCGTGCGGGATCGGGCGACCGTGGTTTTGACCGCGACAGGAGCATATTATGACGCGCAGATCTACTGGTACAACTTCACCGTGGCCGGGCGCGCGCTTATCGGGTCGGGGGATTATCTGGCGCATTGGGCCGCGAAGGGCAGGCCGCGCCAGGCGCGCATCCCCTAGCGGTTACGGGAGATCGCTTCGGCTTCGTCGCATGGACATGGGGATCGGAAAAGCATTGTTCATCTCCCTCGCCTCCCTACTGGCCGGATGCGGATACCACCGGGATCCTTGCGCCTCTAAGGGGTTATTCGATGAAGGCCCTTGCTACACCCAGAGCGAGCAGGGATATCGCGACATCGTGTGGATCGATTCGGCAGGCGCCCGCCACGCGATCGATCCCGCCGGCTACGTCAGCGAACTATCCGGATACCAATCCGATGGGTCCCATTCGGAAAGCCGGTTTGGCTTCTTTCTCGATCCCGCCGTCCGATCCGATGGTTGCAGGCTGGCGATTACCTACCACGATTCCGGGTCGTGGGCCACCGGGAAGGATACCGTCCGCGCGGGCGGCGTGCGGCTCCAGGGGTATCGCCCCGACGGCTATCCGCCTTGGAAGCCCGACGATGCCTGCGGTCGGATCGAGTTCCCGGATGGCATGGAGTGGATGGTCAAAACCAACAGCGAATCCTTTGCCGACGTCGAAGGCTCCGGGCACGGCCAGGACGAAACCTACAGAATGGGTATCCGCTGGGGACGCGAGCGCATGGAGGCGACCTATCATACCCGTTACTGGACGGTATTGACCCCCTAGACGCGCGAAAGCCCGGGGGCGCTCAGGACCCCCGGGCCCCGCGGCCTCCGCGGCCCCTGCCGCATCGCCGCTTGGCGTAACCGGAATGTTACCTTGGTTATGGCATTCCGGGCCTTACTTGGCCGTCTTTTTGGCGGAGGCAGAAGCCTGGGCGCCTTTCACGAGGCGGGCGATGTCGGCCTTGAACTGGGTTTCATCCACGCGCATCCCGTTCAAAAGGGTGCTCATCTCGCGGGTGAAGGCGGCCATGCCGATGGCTTCGGACAATTCCTCTTCGGTCGCGCCGTTGAGCTTGGCGAACTCGGTATGCGCGATGATGCAGTACTTGCACGGGATTTGCGCGGCCACCGCCAAGCCCACCAACTCCTTGTCCTTGCCCTTGAGATCGGTTCCGGGATTGAGCTGCACGTCCTTGAACAGGCGCCAGGCGCCGGCGCGGCCTTGATCCGGGAACTTGCGCAGGAACTCGGGAGCCAGCCCCAAGGTACGGCTGATGTCCTGGAGGGCGCTGGCGCCATCGGTCACCGCTACGGCCTTCCCGCTTTGTCCCGACGATCCTTTCTTCGCGTTGGCCACGATCTTGGCGATCTCGGAGCGGAACTTGCCCTCGTCCATCTGGTTCCCGTTCAAGACCGTGCTCCAATGCCGGGTGATGGCCGCCATGGAGACCGCTTCGCCCAGCTCGGCGTCGCAGGCCCCGTTGAGCTTGGCGAATTCGCTATGGGCCTCGATGCAATAGCGGCAGGGGATTTGCGCCGCCACTCCCAAGCCGATCAACTCCTTCTCTTTGCCCGAAAGGGCGGTCTTGGGGTTCATCTGCAATCCTTTCATCTCCTCCCATACGCCGGGCAGGGCTTCGGCGGGGAAGGCCTCGAAGAATTGGGGCACGAAACCCAGGGTCTTCTGGATATCGGCGGTCGTGGCGGAATAGGGCGAATCCGGGGCATCTTTCGATGCGGGGGCCTCGGCGCCGCGGGCGATGCCGGCGAAGGCGCCCAGGGCCATGGCGGTCGAAGCAGCGACGGCCAAGAGGGTCGCGCGCAGGGTTTTGTTCTGGGGGATTATTTGCTTGAGCATGGGAAGTCTCCTCGTTTTCCGTTCCGTCCCCCGGTGCCGGACCGCGAAGCGCGGCGCGTCCAGGTGACAAAGGGAAAATTACGGGACCCCCGTGTGAAGCCCCGTGTGAGGGCATGTGTGAGAGGGAAAAGACCGGAAATCAGGCGGAAGGAGCGGTTGCGAGGCCCAAGCCATCGGCCAATTCCCCGGCCAATCGGCGCACGCGCAAGGGGAGCACGCGGGTCGCGGCGAGGGCGGGCTCGAGTTCGCGCCAGCATTGTTCGGCCTCGGGCTTGCGCCCTTGGGACAAGGCGGAAAGGCCGAGCAGGCAACGGGCCCATACCGGTTCGGTTGCACGGAGCAGGGGTTCGCAACGGGCGATGGCTTCGGCGCAACGTTCGGCGATAAGGCCATGCTCGCCGGCGCGACATTCGCGTTCGGCTCGCATCAACTGCATATACGCGGGCATGACCTTGACGTTGTCGGCGCGTAGCAGGGCCAGGGTGGCATCGAAGAGCGCCTCAGCGCCGGTATCCCCCATTTGTAGGCGGGCCAGCGCTTCCAGGGCCTGGCCGAAATGCCGGTCCGCGGAATGCCGCACTACATCGTCCAATGCGTGAATCTCACGGACATGGGCCAACGCTTCCAAGGGATTTCCCTCCTCGAGTTCGAGCCTGGCAAGGTCACAGAGTATCTGGAACTCGAATTGAGGAAGCTCTTTTTCCCGCATCAGGATGCGGGCCAAGCGCAAGTGGGCGCGCGCCTCGTCCAGCCGCCCATCGCGGTGCGCGAGCCAACCGAGCCCCGTGCGCGTATCCGCTTCCTCCAGTTTGTGCTGGCGGCAAATGGACTCGGAGTGCGATAACAAGGCCCGCGCTTTGGGAATCTCTTGATCGGTGGCCAAAAGGCAAAGCGCCATGCCTGACAAGCTGAAGGCGCGGGCCAGGGGATCTTCGATTTGCGCGGCCCCCTCCTCAATATCCAGAACCACCAATCCGCGCAAGACGCTGGGATCCGGCCCGGTGAATTGGATTACCGAAAGCGCATATATGGCGGCCAAGCGCGTTTCCTCCTGACCCGCGGCCTTGGCCCTGGCTGCCAAACGCGCCAAGCGAAATTCGATTCCCGCGGGATAATCCGGCTGGTTATGGCCGGCACGGTTGGCGAGGAGGCAAAATTCGCGGCATAGGGCCCAATGACCGCCTATACGCTCGAGATGATCAATCCCGCGCTCAATGAAGTCCACCATGGACGGGAATGCCCGAAGGCGGAAGCAATGGGTCCCGGCCTCAAAGCAGGCCTCGGCCGCCAGGGTCCAGCGTTCGCCGGCCTCGGCGTGCGCGGCGACTTCTTCCCAGCCGCGCCTCAAGGCGGGATGCGATCGTAACGTCTCGGCTACGTGGGCGCGCATGCGCGCCCGGCGCGGGGCCGACAGGGTCTCCTGCGCCCGCAGCCGGATCAGGTCGTGGCCGAAGAGGTATTCCATGCCGGCCTCCCCTTCCATCACCCGCATCAGGCCCTGTCCTTCCAGGCGCTCCAAGGCGGCCAACAGGGTATGCACCGGCATTTCCAAAAGCGATTCCAGCAAGGCGGGCGGAGCGCCGCGGCCCAGGAGCGAGGCCCATTGCAGCACCAGGCGGCCGTCCTCGCCGGCCAGGCGGATGCGTTCGTCCAGCATGGCTTCGAGGCTGGCCCGCGGCCCCGCGCCCGTGTCCATGGCCAGAGCGAGCGAAGCCAGGGGATGCCCCGCGCTGCGCGCGAAGACCTCGCCGGGATCGCGATCGGAGCCGGCGGACTTGAGCAGGGAGGCGGTGCCCGCGGCGTCCAAAGGGCCCACCGGCCAGGTCTCGCAAAGGTTTTCCCGCTGCGCCAGGCGCAGGAACGGTTCGATGGGAGGATGGGCCGGGGCGGCGACGTTGCGCATGCCCGCCAAGGCCAGGCGGAACGGGCATTCGGCGTCGCGCAGGAGGTATTGCAGCAAGGCCACGGAGGCGCCGTCCAGCCAATGCACGTCGTCGAGGACCAGGGCCAAGGGCGCTTCGGCGGCCAGGGCCGCGAGCCAGGCGCGCATGGCTTCGAAGAGGGCGGACTGATCGGAATGGCCTTTATCCGGGCTCCCGGAAGGCCTGACCAGGGGGCATTCGGCCGATCCCGCCGGCAGGCCGCGCGCGGCATCGATCCAAGGGCCCAGGGCCCGATCGCTTTCGGCCTCGAAGGCGCGGCCTTGCAGAACGCGCCAGCCCCGCGCCGCCAAGGCATCGCCCATCTCTTCCAGCAGACGCGTCTTGCCGATTCCCGGCTCGCCTACCAGCAAGCGCAGGCGCCGGTCCGGCGTCGCGGCCAGCAGCGCGGCGAAGCGCGCGAGCTCGGAGGCGCGGCCGGCGATGGGCGGGCGCACGGTAACCGGGACGTTAACAGGGCGGATGATGGTCGCCCCGGGCGCGGGGGCGGGCTGCGATCCGGGCGCGGCGGGTCCGGAATTCCCCAACGGGCCGATGGCGACGCGCGCCTTCTCCAAGGCGGGGCCGGGAACGGATCCGTTCCGGCGCAGCATCTGCGCGCAACGTTCGTAATGGGCCAGCGCCTCGCGCTTGCGGCCCAGGGCGATGAGGGATTCCACGATGGCGATATGGGGGCGCTCGTCCAAGGGATCTTGTTGCACCCACACGTGGGCCAGGCGCAGCCTGGCTTCGGGAAGGCCGGCATGGCGGCGCAAGGCCTCCGCGAAAACGGCGGCCCGCGCCTGGGTCAAGGACTTCTCCTCCCCCAAGCGCCAGCTTTCGAAGCGGATGGCATCGTTCAGATCGAGATCGGCCAGGAAGGGGCCGGTAAGCTGGGCCACCGCGCTTTCCAAGACGGCGGTTTCGGCCTGGTCGGGGGCGCGGGCCAGGTCCCGCAAGCGCCGCGCATCCACCTCCCAACCGCCGGGCTCCACCCATAAGGCGTCGTCCTCGGCGATCAGGCGCGCCGCGCCTCCGGAGTCGAGCACGGTCTTGAGGCGCGACAGGCACCAGCGCAAGGCCCCGCGCGGATCGGGCGAGTTCTCCCAGAGCAACTCGCAAAGGCGGGCCCGCTGCAAGGGCCTTTCCGCCGTGGCCAGGCAAGCCAACAGTGCCCGGGCTTGTCGCGAAGCCGGCAGCCCCAGGGGATCGTCCCCCAGCCAGGCGCGGAGACCTCCGAAAGTCTGGATGCGCAATTGGGGTTGGATGATATTTTCTCCTGGACCGGCACGTTGCCGCGGAGGAAAACTAATATCCCGCGGGCCGCGAAAGGGCGGTGGGATTTCCGCCCCCGAAAAAGCATCTTAAAGCTATGACCCCGATGTACTTGCCTTTCGCTTTGATCCTCGCCTTCGCCGGCACTGCCGCCGCGCAGACCTGCCATGCCCCCGAATCCCGGCAATTCGCCGACCAAGGCGGCCCCCACGTCGCGGAATGCACCGAACTATCGTACGCTCAGTATCCGCCCACTTCAGGCCGCCATTTCGACGGCATCTGGGCCAACCCCGGCACCTATCGCTTCGTCGTCAATACCGGATACTGGTTGCACTCCGCCGAGCACGGCTCGGTCATTTTCCTGATCAATTGCCGCCTCGATCCCGATTGCGGGGTCGACTACGGCCGCCTTCAGGCCATCGCGGACGCCTTCCCGAACGACACCGTCTGCGCCGGCACCAAGTACAAGCATCGCATCGTCATAAGCGCCGATACCCTGATCACGACGCGATACGCGGCGGTGGCTTGGGATTGGAGCCTGGAATCGGACTGTTTCGATTCGACCGCCTTCGCGGGATTCCTGAAGGCCCATTACGCGCAAGCGCCGGAAGACATCTGCGGCTTCGGTACGGATTTCACCGGCACCGGATGGTGCAATGGCCCTTTGGCATTGAAAGCCCCGCGGACGCCCGCCCGCAAGGCGGCCCGGACCTGGCATGCATCCTTCTGGCCGGGTCTTCCCGAGAACGTCCGTCCCGACGGCAAAAACCTTAAGCCTTAAGCCCCTCCGGAATCCCCGAACATGCCGGTCGTCTATCTCGAACCGAACCAGGAAGAAACCCTCAACCGGCATGATTTCTGGCGCGGCTGCTATGCCACCATGTTGGCCGAACTCAAGCAGGAGGAAATCTTCGAATTCTTCGCGGCCCTTCCCATGGTGAAGGGGGGCCGCAAAATCGAAGGCGTCGAGTTCTTCAATCTGCTTTGGAACGAAAAAGGGCTCATCCCGATGGACTGGAACTACGGTTCCATCCATCCCATGGAAAAGTTCCTCATCGACCACGGCTACGACGCCATCGCCTTCTTCCGCAAAATGCTTCACCGCAACAACCGGGCGACCTATATGCCCGGCAAGATCCTGCTTTCCTGGTTCTATCCCGTGATGGACAAATTCTTCGATCGGTTCGATCCGCGCGAGACCGTCCTGCACATGGTCACGATCTATACGGAGAATTACGTCGAGGGCACTATCCACCGCCGCATCAAGAAGGTCGTGGACGGCGAATGGATGTACTCCTACATGATGTTCATCGGGCACAAGTCCTTCAAGAAGTTCTACGTATTCAACTTCGACTTCATCGTGGGCGAGCAGATCCGGGCCTTCCCGAAAATGATGGACCTACCGGAGTTCGAGGATCTCTCGTTCCTGGCCGATTGCCAGCGCATCGAAGACGTACTTTGGTCGGGGGATTTCTCGCGAGACCAGGATGGCCTGCGCCGGAACGGCGAACTGCTCGCGGTCCCCGATCGATACCACGCATTCCTGGACCGGGGCGGGTTCGAGTACCGCAAGCTGAACGTCCCTGATTGGCCCGTCCTGATCGCCTTGCGGGACGTCGATTGCCCGGTCCGCAAGCGCCGCGTCATCTACAAGGGATGCGCGTACGAGGCCCCAGCCTATATAACCGTCATCAAGCACCGGAAAAACACGCCCGAAGAACGCAAGCTACTCAAGCATATGCTGCGCGACACCGTGGAGGAAGACGAGCTTTTCCCTCCCGAAGTGGTCCGCAGGCACGAGCAATTGATCCGAAGCCTCGAGAAAAAGGCGGTCTTCGCTTATCATCCCGAAGATGAAAGCATCGCCGTGAACGGGGAATACCTCACCAAGGGGATCCCCGCGAAAATTCTCAGGAGCATCCTCGTCTCCCATGCCCGCGAGGGCCGTACGGTTTTCGAATACCGCGACTTCAAGCGGGACTTCGAGATCAACCTCGGGCAGAAGAATTCGAACTTCGAGATCCGGTTCTACCGCCTGATGGATAAGCTGGAGGAGAAAGATTGCGGCGTGCGAATCGAGAAGGGCGAGCGGGGACGCTTTTCCCTGGTCACCTCCGGTTGCAAGGTGATCCTGGAAGAAGCGGGCATCAAGGCCCCGTAAAGGACGGCGGCCTAATCGACGGTAGAATGAAATAACCAGTTCGAGTACGGGCGGGACATTTATTACGATTATCAGCATCCAGGAATAGCGGCGAGCGTCGTTTATTCGCGCAGCGGGAGGCAAATGGCGCCGGGAAAATGCGATACGCCCTTGAGGGGGTGGTTGTCTTCGCTGGTAATCGGGACCCTGGGGATCTCTTCGATGAGCGGCGCTTATGCGTTGACGATCGAAAGCCAGGACATGGGCTACATACCAGGGCATACCTACAACTATACCGAAGGACCCTTCCAGTCGACCGGGCTCGATCTTTCCGAAGGAACCGGAAAACGATGGGATTTCGCTACGTTCACGGGGAGTTGGTATTACAATTACACCAAAATTTATAGCGTAAGTAACGTCGCCAAATTCCCTTCGGCGACTATCGCGATCGATTACGCGGGCATGACCTTAGCCGCCTTCTCGGGAACCCAATATTACCGGGAACAGAATGGCGATTTGCAATACCTTGGCGAAATAGCGGGCACCTCCACGAACGTGTATAGCCCGTTCATTTCCATGGGGCTGCCTCATTCGGTCGGGAAGACATGGAGCAGCAGTTATACCTACAATGGGACTGCGCAGTCGCAGGACGGGAAGGTAATCGCGGATGGGACGATTACCACGAAATTAGGTAGTTTCCCGGCCATTCTCGTCAAGTACCAAACCGGATCCACCCCCACGTACAACTTCGAAACGAAGGAATATGGACGCATCGCGTATTTCGCCCTCAACAACCTGATGGTGCTGACATCCGGTACGAAAAATACGGGCATAAGGATCCGCCCGAGGGCTGGCGCTTCGGAACGGAATTTCTTTTCCTGCTCTGGAGAGCCAGGGGCCATATCCATCAGGTCGGAACTGGCCGGTCAAGTCCGGATGTATTCGGCGGACGGCGGTCTCGTCCGCTTTGCGGAGATCAATGCCGGCATACCTTGGCAAACGCATACCGCATCGGGCGCGTATGTTATCGATTTCGCTTCTCCCCAATACAGCATCTCCCGGAGCGTAACGGTCGGGAAATAGCGCGGGAGTGCCGGTCTAGACCTTCACCTTCCCCGGGATGGAACCCAAGGCCAGCGGCTCCAGCGCGGCGACCAGATCCTCCGAAGTTACCGTAGCGCCGAAGATACCCCCCTGCATGCCGATCATGCTGATGGCCGCCTCATGGTTGCGCTTGTCCGTGGCGGCCGTCCCGTCGGTGATCATACAGCATTCGAAGCCTCGATCGTTGGCCTCGCGCATGGTGGTATGCACGCAGACGTCTGTGGTGATCCCGCAGAGGATCAGATGGGTGACTCCCTTGGTCCTCAGGATATGCTCCAGATCGGTGGCGTAGAAGCTGCCCTTGCCGGGTTTGTCCACCATCACTTCGCCGGCGGCCGGCTTCAGCTCCGGGATGATTTCCCAGCCCGGTTCGCCGCGCACCAGGATGCGGCCCTGCGGCCCCGGTTCGCCGATGCCCGGGCAGACCCGACGGCTGCGCCAGCTCTTGTTGGCCGGAAGATCGACCAGCTCGGGCCGATGGCCTTCGCGCGTATGGATGATCATCATTCCCGGGACCCGGCGCGCGGCCGCCAGGACGCGCTGGATGGGCCCGATGGCCGCGCGCGTCAGCCCGATATCGTAGCCCATGGAATCGACATAGCCCCCCGGGCCGCAGAAGTCGACCTGCATGTCGATCACGATCAAGGCCGACCGGCGCGGCTCTACTTCGCCGTCGAAGGGCCAGGGGTATGGCTCGGCGATCACCTTGAATCCTTTCATCGAACTTCCTCCTCCGCCCGCCGCGATGAAACGCGGAGCATTTAAATGAAATGCACCGGCGCCCGCCAATGGATCAGCGCCAGGCAGCCCTCTTCGCTCCACACGCGATGGGTGGTGCCGGTGGGATTGTGCACGTAGGTTCCCGCGCCGTACGATCCCGAATCATCCTCCTGGGTGCCGGCCAGGATGTAGATGTGCTCATCGCCCATGTGGATGTGGGTGGGGATTCCCTTGCCGGGCAGGTAACGCAGCAGGGCCGATTTATAATTGCCGGGCGGGCCTTCGAACAGGGACAGGACGCGCACGCCCGGCCTCAGGAGTTCCCATTCGGGCGAGTCGACGGCGGCATTGATGGCCGTGGGCAGGCGATCGGCCGGGAAGGATACGCTTTTGGCCCCCGCTGGCGCGCCCTCGGATGCCGGGGGCGGGCCGGGCCGCCACCCGCCCAGAAAACGGATGGGCCCGAGTCGATGCGAGAGTACCAAGGCGCCGCGCTCGCTCCACATCTCATGCCGCGTGCCTTGCGGCCGCATCAGGTAAGAGCCCACGGGGAATTCGCCCGCTTCGTCATGCACGGAGCCTTCCAGCACGTATGCATGCTCGTCGCCGGTGTGGAGATGACGGGGCACGCGCGCCCCGGAAGCGTAGCGAACCAGGCTGATGCGGTATCCGTCGTCCGCACCGTACAACTCGCGCACCTTGATGCCCGGCCTGGGAGACATCCAGGTCGCCGGATCCCAGATGTGGGCCGCGTTCAGGTGGATACGGGCCTTGCCCCGAACGGGGCCCGGTTTCGCCAAGGTTCCGATATCGCTTCCCATCTTCCCTCCCCGCTTAGCTTTACTTAACCGTCCCGACCACGCCCTTCACGAGGAAATCCATGCTCTCCAAGCTCGCCATGGCCAGCATGCCCCCCTTGGGCGCGGCTTCGGCCCCGTCCTGCTTCACGATGGGCCCGGTCCATAATTGCGCGGCGCCCGCCTTGAATTCCTTCTCCTTGGCCAAAACCATTTCCTTCACCTTCGGCGGGACCGACGGACCGAAGGCGGTGAGTTCCGCATCGCCGGCCTTGAGGTCGCCGCGGATATGCTCGGGCTTCCAGGTGCCGTCCCCGACGGACTTGATGATGCGACCCATCATGGGCCCCCAGTTCCAGGCCGCGCCCACCAGCCAACCCTTGGGCGCGAACTTCGACGCGTCCGCATGGTAGCCGACGACCATGACCCCGCGCTTCTCGGCGGCTTGCGTGTAGGTGATCGGGCTATCCACGTGGCCGGTCAGCACGTCGGCGCCCGCGTCCACCAGGGAGTTGGCGGCCTCCGCCTCCTTGCCCGGATCGGACCAGGTGCCGGTCCAGATCACGGTGGTGGTCGCCAGGGGATCCACGGCCTGGGCCCCGCGCGTGAAGGCGTTGATGTTGCGCAGCACCTGCGGGATGGGATGGGCTGCCAGGAAGCCGAGCTTATGGGTCTTGGTCATCCCGCCCGCGGTCATGCCCGCCAGGTACATGGCGTCATCAATCCCCGCGAAGAAGGTACCCAGATTGGGCGCGGTCTTGAATCCGCCCGCATGCTCGAAGATGACCTTGGGGTATTTCTTGGCGACGTTAAGCGCGGGGTCGAGGTATCCGTAGCTGGTCGGGAAAATGATGGTGCATCCGCTCTTGATCATGCGTTCCATCACGCGCTCGACTTCGGCGTTCTCCGGCACGTTCTCGAAGCTCATCGTCTTCACGCCGGGCACGTTCTTCTCCACCCACATGCGGCCCTGGTCCATGGCGTAGTTGTAGCCGTAATCGCTCTTGGGCCCCACGTAGATGTAGCCGACCTTGACCTCGGCGGCGCCCGCGGCGGCGGTCCCCAGGGCGGCGGCGAGGAGGGTGGAGCGCTTCAAGAGGCTGAGGGCGGCTCGGATGGCCATGTCGGATCCTTTCGTACTCGGTTGTCGTTGGCGGTTATCGTGATTGGCTGAAGACGGCGCTTAGCCCTAAGGGCATGCCGCCTTCCTTGTTGGCGGAGCGGCTGCTGAGGACCAGCACCGCCAGCGAAGCGAGGTAGGGCAAGGTGTGCAAGAGATGCGAGGAGATGGGGACGCCGGAGGTTTGCATGCGTAGCGTCAACGCCTCCGCGCCGCCGAAGAGCAGGGCCGCCGGCACCGCCAGAAAAGGGTTCCAGCGCGCTACGATCACCAGCCCCACCGCTACCAGGCCGCGGCCCGCGGTCATCCCTTCCACCCAGTTGCGCGTATAGTCCACGGAAAGCGCCGCGCCGCCGAAGCCGGAAAAGGCGCCGCCCGCCAGGATCCCCGAGACCTGCACGAGGGAAGTCTTGAGCCCCAGCGTGCGGGCCGAAACCAGGGATTCGCCCACCGCGCGCCAGGCCAGTCCGGTCTTGGTACGGTACAGCCACCAACCCGCCAAGGGCGAGGCCACTAATGCCAAGACCACCGTGGGCGTGAGCTGGGAGGCCAAGGGTCCGAGCACGGGAACCCCGGAGAGGAAGCCCAAGGGCAGCGGAGCGAAGCCGTTGATCTTCTGGCCCACCATAGGGACCCCATAGAAGGCGCTAAGGCCGAAGCCCAGCATCCACACCGCCAACCCGCTCGCGAAGGGATTGGCCTTCAGCCCCACCGTGAGGCCGGCATGCACCGTGGACAGCAACATGCCCGCCGCCACTCCCGCCGCCAGGCCCAACCATGGATTGCCTGTCGCCAGGGTAGCGGCGAAGCCGGACAAGGCGCCTACCAGCATTTGGCCTTCGACCCCCAGGTTCACGATGGCGACCCGTTGAGTAATGATTTCGCCGAGCAAAACCCATAGCAAAGGCGTGGAACTGCGCAGAGCGGAAACCAGGAAGTTCCCCGCGGCCGCATCGAAGCCGGACATCATGCCTTGCCTTTCCGCAGGCGCCCGGCCGCCAGCACGCAGGCGAACAACAATCCCTGCAATACCAGGGACGCCGAAGAAGGCAGCCCCGCGATCATCTGCAAGCTATCCGCGCTGGCCAACAGGCCCCCGAGCAAAAGCGAAAGCGGTAGGATGCGCAGGAAATCCTGGCCCGCCATCCAGGCCGCCAGGAAGCCCGTGAAACCCATGCCGTTGGAGATGCCCGATTGCAAACGGCCCTGGATGGCCGAGGTCTCGCAGATCCCGGCGATGCCGCCCAGCATTCCTCCCAGGCAAACCACCAGGATCGCCTGCCGCCCGAAGCTTAGGCCGATGCCTTCGGCCACCTTACGGTTACTGCGCAAGAGGCGCAGGGACATGCCCCAACGGGTGCGGGCCGTAAGCAAATGCAAAAGGAGAGCCGCCGCTACGCCGATCACGATTCCGATATGGGCCCGGGTCCCGAAGAAACCGGAAAGCTTGGCGGCCTTGGGAAAAGACACCGTGGCCGGCCAGCCGAGATTATTCGGATCCTTCCATGGCCCGTACACCAGGAAATCCACCAACAGGGAAGCCACGTAATTGAGCAGCAGGGTGGTGATGGTTTCGTTCACCTTCAGCCGCGCCTTGAGGAAAGCGGGGATCAAGCCCCAAAAGGCTCCGCCCAGTCCGGCGGCCAGGAACATGCCCGGCATCAAGGCCCAAGCCGGCGCGCCCGGGAAGGCCAGCACGACTCCCGTGCCCGCCATCGCTCCCATGTAGAACTGGCCTTCGCCTCCCACCGTGATTAGCCCGAGGCGGGCGGGCAAGGAAGCGGCCATCGCGCAGAGGAGGATGGGCGACACCTTGACCAGGGTTTCGGACAGGGAGTAGCCGTCGCCGAAGGCGCCTTGGATCATGGCCGCGAAGGTGGCCAAGGGCGGCTGCCCCACCATCAGGAAGAAAATCGATCCGAGGACGAAGAATCCCAGGGCCGCGGCGGCCACCGAGAAGCCCGCCGACGCGCGCCATCGATCGAAGGGCGTAGGCAACGGGGCGGGCGGCGGGCGCTTTACGGAGATCCAGGGCGCCGGCGCGGAAACGGCGCGGGAGCCCCGTGGGAAAGGCCCGGAGGCCCCGGGGATCGGGCCTCCGGAAGGAGCCGCGCCGGAAGGAACCGGAACGGGCGCGGCGGCGGCTCCCGTGGGGAAGGTCGGGATGATCATGCGGCCGCCCGCGCGGTTTCGGCGGCGGCCCGGGCGCGCGCCAGGGTCCAATCCCCTTCGCCTCCGTGCCCGGCCATCAGGAGGCCCACGCGCTCGCGATCGGCCGCCGCCACGGGCAAGACCCCGGCGATGCGCCCGCGGGAGAGGACCGCGATGCGATGGGCGTAAGCGAGCAGATCATCCAAGTCCTCCGATATCCAGATCACGCACGCGCCTTCGGCCGCGTGGCGGAAGAGCGCCTCATATACGGCTTTCGCGGCGGACAAGTCCAATCCCATGGTGGGATAGCAGGCGACGATGAAGGCGGGCTTGCCCGAGAGCTCGCGGGCGATAACCAGCTTTTGGATATTGCCGCCGGAGAGGTCGCCGGCGGAGCGGGAAGGATCGGTCGGACGCACATCGAAACGCCGGATCAGATCCGAGGCCGAGGTCCGCAGGGCCTTCCAATCGGGAAAGAAAGGCAGCTTGCGCAATTGCTTCAGAGCCAAATTGACCGAGAGGTCCAGATCGCCGGCGATGCCGTTGACCGCGGGCTGTTCGGGTATATAGGCGACCCGCTCATCGTCCGGCTCGAAGCCGCTCTCGCGCGTCATGGGCTCCCCGTCCAGCAACACTTCGCCGGAATCCGGCGCATGCCTCCCGGCCAAGGTCTCGGCCAACAGGTATTGGCCGTTACCGGCTACGCCCGCGATGCCGACGATCTCGCCGGGGATCAGCTTGAGATCGATGTCCTGGATGCGGGACGATCCTTCGCGGGCGGAAAGGCCCTTGATCCACAGCCACGGGGCCGCGGGCTTAGGGGCTGGCACCGGGCTGGCTTCGCGGAATCCGCCCTGCCCCATCATGAGGGAGACCAGATCGTTGACCGAAGCCCCCGCGGCGGAAACGTTGTCGACCAGGCGGCCATGGCGCATGACCGCCACGCGATCGGCGCAAGCCTCCACGTCTTCGAACTTGTGGGTGATGAAAACGACCGCATGCCCGGCCGTAGCGAGGAGGCGCACCTGTTCCCATAGACGACGGGTTTCGGTTGGGGTGAGGACCGAAGTGGGTTCGTCCAGGATCACGAGGCGCGCCTCCAGATTGAGGACCTTGACCAGCTCCACCAACTGGCGTTCGCCCACGGCCAGATCGCGCACGCGGCGTTCGGGGTCGAGGTCGGGAGCCATGGCGGCCAGGCGCTCCAGCATCCCGTCCCAGGCGCGCGAGCCCCGGCGCAGGAACCACGGGGCCTTGGGCCAGGCCAGCATCAGGTTCTCGCGCACCGAGAGCGCCGGGATAAGGCTGAACTGCTGGAAGACCATGCCGATGCCCGCCGCCATGGCTTCCTTCGGCGAGCCGAAAGCAACCGGAAGCCCATCGATGGCGATGCCGCCCGCATCGGCCTTGTAGAAGCCGTACAGGATTTTCATCAAGGTGCTTTTGCCCGCGCCGTTCTCCCCCAGCAAGGCCAGCACCTGGCCCCCCAGGATGTCGAGGTCCACCGCTTCGTTGGCCAGCACCGGGCCGAAACGCTTGGTGATGCCGCGCAGCGCGATATCCATCTCAGAACACCCACTTCACCATGGCTTGGGGGACGAACTCGCTCACGTTCTTGATCCCGAATTCATGCCACCGGATGTCGACCTCGGTGCCGGCGAAGAGGTTGCCCTCTTTCTTCCATAGGCTGCCCACGTCGAGCAGGAAGCGCGGCTGGGTGATGAGGTACATGTCGGCGCGGCCCGCATCTACGCCCGCCTTCCCTTCGGGGCCCACGAAGTCGAGGAACCCTTCGGCCAGGAAGCCGACCGGCCCGATGTGGAAAGGCGCCCCCCAATACGGGCTGATCTGATAGGTGGCGCCGTCGTGGTAGGGCGTATCATGCACCCAGAAATTGATCGCGAAGTAGGCGAAGCCCGGCATCTTGATGTCGAAGCCGAGGCCGTAATTGTATTCCCGCTGGTAATCGCCGCTGAAGGGCCCGGCCCCGTATCCCAGCTCCCCGGTCACCAGCACATCGCTCACGGGTCCGAACTCCATTTTGGCGTTGGAGATTTTCCCGAGGCTGAAGCGGGGATCCCATTGGCCGTACAAAAGCTCCGGAGTCGCATTCCGTCCGTTGGGATGGGTAATGTCGAGGAAGAAGAAATTGTCGCCGTAAGCGAAGCCGCTCGCATGCTCCAAGGTGATGACGCCGCGGGCCTCGTCGCCCAACTTGGGATCCCAATTCCAACCGTACAGGTATTCCACGTTGGTGCTGCTCCAGGCGGCAGCGTGCGCGGCCGAAGGCAAGCAGGCGGGCAGGGCGAGGGCGGCGAGGGCAAGCAGGGAAGGACGAGTGGGCATGTTGGGAAACTCCTTGTTTGCATTTCCGCAATACGCGAGTTCCATGCCATGGCGCGAAATGGCGCGCAGTACGCGGATTGTCAGGACGGAAGCCGGGGAAATGGCCCGGGATGCCGCGCAATCCGGCAACACAATCCGACAAAAACGCGACGATGCCCGCTTTTGTCAGGGAAGGGGAATCTTTCCCGGAGGAAAATCCGCCGGGACGGAAGCCATACGCCACCCAAGGTAACCGGTAGGGTACGGTAGCGTGCAAGTTGCGATCCCGGATCCTCTATCGGGCCGGATCGGGATCCCGCCCGGGCTCGACGCGGGCGAACCTCCGGCCGTCCCTAACCAAACCCCGACAAATGCCGGCAATGTCAGCAAGTGTCAACCGCTAATCCCTCCGTTTCGCCGGTTTCCAGGTCCTCACCCTCCCGATCGTTATGGAGTGGGAATTGCTGTAAGGGATTATCCGGAATCGGAATCCGCGGGGCGAAGCGCGCAAAGGCGCGGACCTGCCGGTTCGGCCGAAGCCGGAGGAGGCATATGCGACTAAACGGATACGACCCCGGAGCCTTCTACGACGAGATGTTCTCGGCCCCCGGCCGGGCCCGTCCCTCGTCCGACATGCTGGTGCGCACCTTGGAATCCATGCCGGACGGGGAACTGGCCCGCCGCCAGACGGCGGCCGAAAAGGCTTTCCTGGATCTGGGCATCACCTTCAACGTGTATAACAGCCAATCCGGGTTGGAACGAATCTTTCCCTTCGACGTCCTGCCGCGCATCCTCGACGGCGGCGAATGGGCCTTCATCGAAAAAGGCTTGCGCCAACGCATCCATGCCCTCAACCTTTTTCTCGACGACATCTACCACGATCAGCGCATCGTCAAGGACGGGGTGGTGCCGCTCGATCTCATCCGTTCGGCCAAGGGCTACCGCAAGGAATGCCAGGGCCTCAATCCCCCCTGGGGCATCTGGTGCCATATCACCGGCACCGATCTGGTGAAGGACGGCGACGGCAAGCTCTACGTCCTGGAAGACAATATCCGCTGCCCTTCCGGCGTATCCTACGTCATCGGCAATCGGCAGGTGATGAAGCGGACCTTCCCGCAAATCTTCGCTTCCATCAATCCGCGGCCGGTGGAGGATTATCCCAGCCGCCTCCTGGATATGCTCCAGTTCGTGGCCCCGCGCGGGGAGGAATCGCCCTGCGTGGCCATCCTGACTCCCGGCGTTTACAACTCTGCCTACTTCGAGCATTCCTTCCTGGCCCAGCAGATGGGCGTCGAGTTGGTGACCGGGGCCGACCTGGCGGTGCGCGACGGATTGCTGTGGATGCGCACCACCCGCGGCTATAAGCGCGTGGACGTTCTCTACCGCCGCATCGACGACGATTTCCTCGACCCGAAGGCGTTCCGCCCGGACTCCCTGCTGGGCGTGCCCGGCCTGATGGAAGTCTACCGGAACGGCAAGCTGGGCCTCGCCAACGCTCCCGGCACCGGCGTCGCCGATGACAAGGTCATCTACGCCTACGTCCCGAAAATCATCCGTTACTACTTGGGCGAGGAGATCCTCCTCCCCAACGTGGAAACCTACATGTGCTGGGTGCCGGAGGAAATGAAATACGTATTGGAGCACATGCATGAATTGGTGATCAAGACCGCCAACGATTCGGGCGGGTACGGCGTCTTGATCGGGCCGCATTCTTCCAAGGCGGTGCTGTCAGATTGGGCCGCGCGCATCGTGGAGAATCCGCGCAACTTCATCGCGCAACGAACCTTGTCCCTCTCGCGTTCGCCCGTCATGGTGGGCGACTCATGCGAGGGCCGCCATGTGGACCTCCGTCCCTTCGTGCTTTACGGCCGCGACATCTACGTCATGCCCGGCGGCCTCACGCGCGTGGCCCTCAAGAAGGGATCGCTGGTGGTGAACAGTTCCCAGGGCGGCGGAAGCAAGGATACCTGGGTGCTGCCCATTTCCCAAGGCGCATCGATGTCGCAATCGATGGCCCAATCGAACGGCGTCTCGATGTCGCAAACGATGGGCATCCCCACGCCCGACCTGCGCTCCAAGGAGAAGGCCGCATGCTGAGCCGCGTCGCCGATTCGGTCTACTGGATGGCCCGTTACATCGAGAGGGCCGAGAACGTGGCCCGTTACGTGGACGTGAGCCTGCAAGCGTCCCTCGATAACCCGCATACCCCCAGCGAGCAATGGCTCCCGCTGGTGGCCGCCGCCGGCGATCATACCCTGTTCCAGGAGAAGTACGGCAACCTGGGGAAAGGCGCGGGCGAAGCGGTGATGCGCTTCCTGGCCTTCGACCTCGAGTATCCCAACTCCATCGTCTCCTGCATCGCCAAGGCGCGGGAGAACGCCCGCCAGGTGCGCGGTTCCCTGCCCCTGGAAGCCTGGGAGCATTTGAACAAGTTCTACCATTACCTGTCCTCCAGCGAAGCCCGTCGCCGCGCCGCCGAGTCGCTCCACGATTTCTTCAGCGAGATCCGCACCGCCAGCTATCTCTTCGAGGGCATCCTCGAATCCACCATGTCGCGCGGCGAAGAATGGCATTTCCTCAAGCTGGGCCGCTGCCTGGAGCGGGCCGATCAGACCTCGCGCATCCTGGACGTAAAATACTTCATCCTGCTGCCCACCCCCGCGGACGTGGGATCGGTGGTGGACGATTTGCTCTGGGCCGCACTCTTGCATTCGGTCAGCGGCTACGAGATGTTCCGCCGCCGCCATGGACGCATCCTGCCCGGCAAGGTGGTCGACTTCCTGCTGCTCGACCGGGATTTCCCGCGCGCGGTGCTGCATTGCCTGGAACGCGCGGAGGAATGCCTGCTCGCGGTATCGGGAACGCCCATGGGGAGCTACCGGAACCAGGCGGAGAAGCAGATCAGCCGACTTCGCGCCAAGTTGGCATATACCCACGTGGACGAGGTGATCGCCAAGGGCCTGCACGAATTCCTGGACGAACTGCAGACCGGGCTGAACGCGGCGGGCGAAACCATCTTCGGGACCTTTTTCGCCCTGGATACGCCGGCCCGCCAGCCGGCCCAGGCGCAAGCGTAACCAGAGGCCTCCTCACCGGCCCCGCCTCCGGACGGTTGGGGTCGCCTCTGAAATGCCGCCGGTCAAACCGGAACGCGCCTGCCGGGCACTAACCGATTAGCTTTTTCCAGCGAAACGGGACGGAGATAGAATGAACGGGAATCATACACGCACGCGCCTGGGATTCGAAGCGGGAGCCTCGGTGGCCCCGGACCAGAGCCAAGTCCTGCCGGTGATCCGGCTTAAGATGATGGCCACCGGGCTGGAGGTCCCCGCCAACGGGCATGGACCGGACTTCATGGCCCACACGGCCGACCTGATCCGCAAGATCCAGGAGAAGTTCCGGGCCTTCCCGCAGCCTCTCTGCCCGCTGGACGCGCGCCTGCAAGGTTTCCTGAACCGCTTCTTCGCGGACATCGAACCGCCGGGCGATCTGTCCCTGCCCCTGCGGGCCCTGCACATGGACTTCCACGGCCTCGCGCGCACCCTCTCGCTGCCCGCCGAAGGCGATCATTTCGAATCCGAATTCGTGAAAAGCTATCGCACCGCCCAGGGCGTACTGCACAATCCCGCCACCGACAAACGCACCACCAAAGGCACCTTCCACGTCTGTGAAGGCGGGCTGCCCATCCCGGCCGACAAGAAGGCGGTCCCCAAGGCCGCCTTCGCCGGCCTGTTGCACGCCGCCCTCAATCCGCCGGACGATCTGCTCGAGCTGCCCTTCACCTCCGGGCTCAAGCGCTCCGCCCGGGTCTTCACCTCGCTCTTCATCCGCCCCCTGGTGAGCCCGGAAGTGCCGGGCCTCAAGCCCTATCGCGACATGGAGATCCGTTTCTTCGCGCCCGGGAGCCTGGTCTCCAACCTCGATTTCGTGGAATCCATCTTCGGCAACGCCGGCGATCCTTACCTGCCCGAGAACGACGCGGGCCTTGACGCCGAGCATTTCTGCGGCGTCACCGGTTGCGTGATCCTGGCCCCGCATCTGCCCCGCCTGCGCAAGAAGGACCTGGGGCTCCCCCACGTCTCCGAAGCGACGCCGAAACAGAAGAAGGACGGGATGTGCTGGAGCGATCCCGAGGAGCGCTACAACGAAGGCAAAGCCTTCAAGGCCACCATCACCTCGGGCGAAGGCGTCATCTTCACCCTCATCGCGGACAATTACTTCGGCTATTGCAAGAAGGAGGTGAAGACCCAGATGGGCTTCGCCTGCAACCTGACGGGCGTCAGCGAAGAGGAGCACGCGGGCGGGGCCCTCATCTTCCCCAGCTACAGCCTGGGGGACTTCACCCTGCACAACGCCGCCTTCATCCGCCAGAAAGGCTATTCCTTCAAGGGCGTCAAGAAACTGATGGGCGACTGCATGGCCGAACAGCCGGACGGCTACGGCATCGACAACCGCTTCCCCAAGGTGATCTACCTGCCCGAGGACGCGGAGATTTCCTTGCTCGATCAGACCGTCACCTGGAAGAAGGACGGCAAGCCCAAGAACTTGCGCCTCTTGCCCGATCATTCCTACCTGTACCCGAGCGGATACAAGGTGCGCATGGAAAAGCATCCGGATGCGCCCAGCTGGCGCCTGATCGGGACGGTGGCCGAGGGCTTGCTATGCCATAAACCCTGTACGGTCTCGGGCGGGGGCAAGAGCGAGATCTCCAAGTCCATCGCCGAGTCCATCCTGTACCGCGCTTTCTACATCAACGATTTCGAAAAGGATTTCGCGGCCGCGGAAAAGATCCTCTACCGCGATTATGCCGATCGCTTCAAGGTCGATCCCAAACGCAAGCTGGACCCGAAGCGGCCCGTCCTCGCGCCCACCCGATCCCTAGGGTCGGTGGTCCGCCTATTGACGCCGTCGCCGGAATACACCGACGCCTACAACCGCTGGTTGCGCGGCATTCCCCCGCAGGTGCGTTCCCTCGTCTTCGCCATCAAGCGTTTCTACCGCCAGGAATGGGGAGAGGACATCCGCAGCCATTTTTCCGTGGACATGGTGGACGGCCGCCCCGGGCATGAACTCGCCTATGAGCATCGCCGCCTGGTGTCCAGCTATCTGAAGGTGGGGATCGACGAGAACGGGAATTGGCGCGTGTTCCGCCTGCGTACCGATTTCGTCCCCGCCTACAAGCTCCAGGCCGAGGACGATATCACGGTTTCGGCCGTCCTGTCCGCCGACCTCGCCCCTTCCCTTGCGTCGACCCCGGGCGAATCCGAGGCCGAGGCCCTTCTGAAAGGCGCCGCCGCCGAAGCCGGACTGGAGGAAGGCGCCGCGCCGCCCGTCTCGCGCAAGTACGTCCAGAACTGCGAGTACCGCCTTTTCCAGCGGCCCGACGACGCGGTGGTGCCCGGCCTGGACCGCCAGGCGGAGCGCGACTTCGCCGAGTGCAACAACTTCTTCTCCAACTACGAACCCCTGCCCGTCGCCGAGGCCAAGCGGATGATGGAAGACGCCATTACCATGGGCAGCTTTACGCCGGCCGGCCGCAAGGTGATCGAGGCAGCGGCCCAACGCGAAACCGGCTATTTCGTTTCCACCTCGCGCCCGCGCATCACCGACGGGAAGCCCAACGCCAATGTGCGCTACCTCCAAAACCGTCCCGACCTGGTGGACTCCTTCTCGGTGTTCGTGGCCCAGATGGGCCAGCGCCTGAAGCGGAAGCTCCCCGCCGACGCCCCCGTGGCCTCGCCCGTGGAGGCCGTGCTCATCGGCCGGCGCAACAATCCGCCCGACCGGGCCGCCGGCATCAAGCCCTTGGCCGTCTACAATCCCCTGCATTTCCAAGAGCTGCCCGAGGCCTTCATGGACTTCGTGGCCAGCCCCACCGGCAAGTCGCCGTCGACCACCGGCGCGGGCTCCGAAGGCGCCCTCACCAAGGGCCCCTTCAACGCCCTCTGGCCCACCGCCGATCTCAACGCCGCCCTGGTCTCCTTCATCCTTACGGGACTCCAAGTCTTCTCCACCCCCGCCGGCCATATCGGATCGAAGTATCGCGTCGATCACGATTTGAGCTTGCTCATCCCCGAGCTCTGGTGCCGCATGAGCCCGCACGAGCGCGACGCGCAGCGCCTAATCGCCTCCGGGCGCCTCTCCCGCGTGGAAGACATCAAACGGCGCGGCAAGGTGATTCCCGCCGGACGCCTGGGTTGGCGCATCAACGGCCGTTTCGTGCACGCCTTCCTGGGCCGGATCTTCTCCGACCCGCTGGCGGTCTTCCCCGCCGACATGCTCGAGCCCGAGAAGCAGGACGCACGGGATTTCGCCGACGGCGTGGAGAACATCGTCGAGGCCCAACGCGCGGCCGCGCAGTATTACTTCGAAGACGACAGCGTGGAGAGCGCTTGCCCGCCGCTCAAGGGCCTCTTGCACATGATGGCCAAGGGCTCCTGGGAAGGCCTCACCCTGGCCAGCCCGGAATTCCGCCGCATGTTTACGCCTGAGTCCATGCTGAAATCGCCCTGGTACCGCGCCCGCCTAGCGCGCCAGCAAGAGAAGGATCAGGCCCTCTGGGCCCGCCATCGCGATTACCTCAAGGCCTTCCTGGCCGGCGAGGGCAATCGGCCCGCGGCTACGCGATTGGGACTCTCCCGCCGCCTGGCGCTGGCGGAAAAGAACCTCAAGTCCGCCGCGCGCCCCGCTTACCTGGCGGGTTTGCAGGGGACCTTGGGTATCGATCCCGCTTTGTGATCGCGGCCCGATTTATCCCTTAGCCCGGGCCAGCCGTCATGCATCGCGGATCTAGGGTGTAACAATCTCCGGCCGCCGCCGACCGAGTTGTTAACTTATCCCACCATTCCGCAAGGAGACCGCATGACCGCACTGGCGCAACTCATCAACCGCATCCGTTCCCTGCTCGGCGCCTTCGCCTGGCTTCCCCCGTTGGCGGCGCGCATCATCGTAGGCTGGGTCTTCGTGGAATCGGGCTGGGGCAAGCTCCATCATATCGACAAGGTCATCGGCTTCTTCACCAGCTTGGGGCTCCCCGCCCCGTCCTTCCAGGCCCACCTGGTCGCGACCACCGAATTCGCCGGCGGCCTGGCCTTACTGCTCGGCCTCTTCACCCGGCTCGCTTCCATCCCCCTCATGGTCATCATGTTCGTCGCCATCGCCACCGCCAAGAAGGACGATCTCCACGGCTTCTCGGATCTGATCGGCTTCCCGGAATTCCTCTACATGGCCCTGCTCTTCTGGCTCCTGATCGCCGGACCGGGCAAGGTGGCGTTGGATGCCTGGGTGGCTTCCCGCCTCAAGAAGCTGGACTGATCTTTCCCGGATGAACCTTCCCCGCGGTTCCCGCGGCGGCGTCTGGTTCGCCGTCGCCGCCTATACCCTGTGGGGCCTGCTCCCATTGTACTGGCGGGCCATGCATGCCTTGCCCTTGGGCGAGGTGCTTTCCCATCGGGTGCTGTGGTCGGCGGCCACCACCCTGCTCCTTCTGGCCGCCTTGCGCCGCCTACCCGATTTATTCGCACTCGCCAAGGATGGGCGTAAACTCCTGACCCTCCTCCTGAGCGCCCTCCTCATCGGCGCCAACTGGTCCATTTATATCTTCGCGGTGTACCGCGGCGAACTGGTCCAGGCCAGCCTCGGTTATTACATCAACCCGCTCATGAGCGTGGCCATGGGCGTGTTCTTGTTGCGCGAGCGGTTGACGCGACTACAAATCCTGGCGGTGGGATTGGCCGCGGCGGGAGTCTTAAGCCTGGGTTTGCGGCAGTCGGGCCCGCCTTGCGTGGCTTTGGGCCTGGCCCTCAGTTTCGCTTGCTACGGTTTCGTGAAGAAACGCCTGCCCGTCGATTCCATGTTGGGCCTGAGCGCGGAGACGCTCTGGCTTACGCCCTTGGCGGCAGGCTATCTGGCCTGGCATGCGCGAACCGGATCGACGCCCGCCTTCGGCGCCGATCTTGGGACTACCGCGCTTCTGGTGGGCGCGGGGGCCATCACCCTGGCGCCGCTCTTCTTCTTCAACGCGGCGGCGCGGCGCTTGCCCCTGTCCACCTTGGGTTTCTACCAGTACTTGAGCCCCACCATCCAATTGGCGATGGCGGTGCTGGCCTTCGGCGAGCCTTTCACGCGCATGCATGGGATCGCGTTCGGGCTGATCTGGGCGGCGTTGGCGTTATACGTGTGGGACGCGATCGCGAGGAGCCGGGTCCGGGCCGAGCGGTGAATCCGGCGATCCGACTACTTTTCTTGGTCCCTTCCAAGGTTCCTTTGGAATAGCCTGATCGGTCCGAAATGCTGGTGGACGGGGTGTTGCCGATGGCGCCCCAGGGCATCGAACCCGAATTCCGGGAATCGCGGCGTGGGCCTGATTTTTGCGCCCACAGGCCGTAGGCCGACCTCGAATCCAGGCGCCAATTTCGCGGCCGCGAGCAAGGTGGTATCCTGTCCGTTTTGGATCCACAGGTTTCCACCGATCAAAGCGCCGCCGTCCCGGGTCGGAAGCAGGAAGGAAACCGTTGGGGCGGAAGTGATGGAGTAGAACGGCCCTTCTTTGTTTACCTCTCCCGTCAATGAGACCATCAGCGTGTCACCTAGATCAATCAGCGGAATGGCTCTCCATTGGGTTTGGTCGGAAACCAGGAGGACGGGATAACCGTATCCCCCCGGGAATAAGACATTCGGTTTTCCTCCCAATGAGAACCAGAGATCCTGCATATTCCCGACCCCGATGAATGACGGCGCCTTATAGGCGAAACACCGCGGTTCCGATGTTACGAAATGCGTGTCCGCGAAAACGGTGGGTGTCCGGATCCATCCTCCCGTAAACTCGCCGCTCGCGGTCACGTCCAATAATCCTTGCGATTGCTCCCCGTTCAATTTCAACCGGAACCCGTCACCCGTCGCCGTGATTCCGTCTACAAGCGCCTTGCCGTGCCTATCGTCGGCTATCCCAAGCGGTTCAGTGAGCTGGGTCCGCATGCCCAAGAACTTGCCATCCTTGCTGACGGCCATGACAGCCACGCCTCCCCTTGTGAACCCATTCACGACAGAGTAGGTAGTGCCCGCGATCAAGAGGTTTCCCGATGGGGACTCCGCCGTCGCATACCAGTCCGTTTCGTAAAGCGAGTGCAACTCCGGATAATTCCCGGGCAGGATTTCCGTAGCCCAAACCCGCTTCCCGCGGCTGTCAAGCTTGAACAGTTCCAGAGTGTCCCCGTAATCTGTCGGAGAGTAAAATAGGCGGTCGCGGCGGCCTACGACGATGGAGTTTCCCCCGGACAGCGCGTAGATTCCGCAGCGCGACAGGCGTCCGGGATCAAACGTCCAATTGGAATCCCCGGAGAATCCAATCCTTCCCGCGACCCAATTGATCGAGTCGCCGGCGCTCTTGACGGATTTCGTATAAAGGAAGTCCCCATTGGCCGTGCGATCCCAATTGTCTAAATTGCCCCGACCGGATGACAGCGACGCCGTCACCCGCCCTTGCATGTCATACCGGGAGGCGAGCATTTCCAGTTCATCCTGTCCTGTCGGATTCTGGGCGTAATCAATCCATAAATTCACCAAGCCGTCGGGGGTTTCCCACAACCCCTCGGGGACGAACGGGTAACTCACGGCGAGGGCGCTGGAAGCTTTCCACAGATAGCGACCCGCGGAATCCAATCGGACCAAGTATTGCGAGGATTTATCATTCCCCGCCACGACGAATCCTCCGTCGTTCAGTTCCAGCGCGCTCGAGAAAACCAACTGTCCGGATACCTGCTGGCGGAGACCGGGAACCGGGGCGCGCCAGGCGAGCCCGCCGTTCATAGGCAGGCTCATGCCAATGCATGCCGCGATAACGCCGACGACTATTCCCAGGAACCGCATGTGGAACCCCTTATCCCATGGACCCGTTCGGGCGCCGGAATCGCATCGCGTAAATCAACCGAAACGCTATGTTAACCAATATACGCCGGTTCCGCTCCCCGCGGATCACGGCGCGGCCATTATCCCACGGCATTCGGATGAATCGCCGTTCAGGTACCAGGATTTCCATTCCCCGCCATTCTCTTCGCCATGATCATGGCCACCTGGGCGGAGTTCCAGTCCCCGGCCTCGGTCAGCTTCCCGATGATCTTCCGCTGGATCTCCAGGCTCTTGTTCTGGCTTACCTTCCACTTCCCTTCGAGAGTTTCGATCTCCATTTTCACGCCCACGATCTGCTTTTCCAAATGCCCTCTCGCCTCTTCGCTCAGGCCGGCCTGGAACGACCGGATATCGCCTTCATGCCTTCGGATCATCAAATCGATGATGGAATGGAGCTCCTTTTCATCGACTACGGATAATCGGCCGGAAGCATGGACGGTAACGTAATTCCAGGTAGGAACCGTATTTTCCGTAGCATACCATTTCGAAGAGATATACGCGTGCGGGCCGTGGAAGATGGCGGTGGTTTTCCCATTCAGGTTCCGCCAATGATCATTCGCCCTCGCGAAATGCCCGACCAGGAAACGTTTTCCGTCGGTCTCGGCGTAATACATGGGGATATGGGACACCTTCGGCTCGTTCTCCGAAGCGGTCACCACCGTCGCGAATGGATTCCGGTCGATGAACTCTAACAGGACAACGGGATCGGATTCCGTAAAGGCGCTTGGGTTGTACATGGACCCAAAAGTAATACCCTCAGCGCGCCCGCGCCTTCGAAGGATGCGCGCAGGTATCCGCCCCGGCATCCCATACGCCCCCGCGGGCCCGGCAATTCTGCTCGTTGGTATGCCGGTACACCCATTTGCTCATGAGCCATGCGAAAAGCAAAACCACCACCCAGCCGGCCAGCTTGCGCAAGGCGCTCGCGCCACGAGCGCCCGGGCTCGCCCCACGAGTCCCCGGGTTCGCGCCGCGAACTTCCGGATTCACGCCAGGAACTCCTTCACTTCGGGATCCAGAAGCAGGTCCCGGCCCGACAGGGGTCGCCGCAGGGTGATGCCGTCCAAGGTGCGGCAGCGGCTCAGTGCCACGTAGGATTGCCCATGGGCGAAGGCGCCCGAGCCCAGATCGATCACCACGCGATCGAAGGTTTTGCCCTGGCTCTTATGGATGGTCATGGCCCACGCCAGCTTCAGGGGGAATTGGGTGAAGCGGCCCACGGGCTTGGGCACCGGCCGCCCGGTGGCGGGATCGGGCGCGTAACGCACGCTTTCCCAGGTCGCCCGTTCCACGCGCATAGCGCCCAGCGGCCCCGCCATGGGATCCTGGTTGCCGCCGCGGCCGCCCAGGCTCGGCACGTCCACCCAGATGGCGTCGGCTTCCATGCCGGCCACGCTGCCTAAGGTTCCGTTCACCCACCAGCCTTGGGCGTGGTTCTTGAGCATCATGACCTGCGCCCCGACCTTGAGGGCCAAGGGCTCGTCGGTGGGAAACGACTTGGGATCGAAGGCGCCTTGCACCTGCGCATTGTAAAGGGCCAGATGGGTCGGTAGGCCGTCCAGCATGCGATGATTCACGCGATCGGCGGCGGCATTGGTGGAAGTGAGGGTGATGACGGGCAGGGCGTCGCCGTCGTCGGGGCCGGTATCGTCGAAAGCGTCGAGCCTCATGGACACGGGCTTTTCCGGGGCGACGGTCCGCGCGTTCAGTCGTTCCAGGTCCTCCTCTTCGGCTTCGCCGGTGCGGATGGCGTTCAAGAGGGCCAGGAAGGTCTGCTCCTTTTGGCGGTAGACCTTGCGCAGGTCCACGCGATCGAAGGGTAACCGGGAGAATACCCTGGCCTTGAAGAACCACGGGCTTTCGTACAGGGAATGGAAGGCCTCGCCCTCGTGCGGCGAAACCACCGGCGGCAACTGATGGAGGTCGCCGAAGAAGATCATCTGCACGCCGCCGAAAGGCGCATGCCCCTCGGGCCCATGGTTCCGCAGGAAGAGATCGATGGCGTCGATGATGTCGGCGCGCACCATCGAGATCTCGTCGATGATGACGGTGGTGAGCTTGGCGTAGATCTTGCCGCCGCCCAGGCGCGCCACGGCTTCGGGGAAAAGCACGTGGGGCGGGAAGCGGAAGAAGGAGTGGATGGTCTGCCCGCCTACGTGGACGGCGGCCACCCCCGTGGGCGCGAGCACCACGGCCTTTGACAGGACGGTGCGCTTAAGATGCTGCAACAAGGTGGATTTGCCGGTGCCCGCCTTACCGGTGACGAACAGGCATTTGCATCCGGACTCGATCCATTCCTTGGCTTCCTGGAAACCATCGTTCCATTCGATGTCATCGCCGGGGTTCATGGTCGTGGATGCGGGCTGCGGATAGGGTGAGACGCGGTCGTTTCCGCGGAAAGGCCCGCGCGAGGGGGCGCGGTCCGGATAAGGATGCGGGGTTCAGCCGGCGAGGGCATGCGGCGCCGGAGCGGCCGCCTTCCCGAGGGCCTCCGCCTTGGAGCCGATGCTCCCTGGCTTGCGG
This sequence comes from Fibrobacterota bacterium, assembly GCA_019509785.1. NCBI lineage: Bacteria > Pseudomonadati > Fibrobacterota > Fibrobacterota bacterium. The sequence goes on from JAEKLQ010000025.1 coordinate 144,896, forward strand.
CGCGCGCGGGTTTTCGCGGCGGCTTCGCCGATGGACCCGGATGCCCCATGGGGTGCGGCCTCCTCTTGGATGAGATCGAGATCGAGCAAAGGTTCGGGCGAGACGATATGATCCCAGGTCTCCGAAATGAAGGCGCGGATCTCCTGGGCCAACCCATCGGTAGCCTGCATGTTAACCTCGCTGGCATAAGTCAGATCGCGCGCCTTGGCGTAGTAATACAGGTAGTCGCCGTCGTCCCTGCGTTCCAGGAACATGCTTTCCACCACCATGCCCTCGCGGCGTAGGGCTGCGAGCGAAAGGTCCCTGCGTTCGCCGAGGCTGCGGATGAAGTCGATTACGGCGGAGGTTTTGCCGGGGCGGATGCGGATCTTGAGGAGTTGCGTCTGGTACATGTGGGCTCTTGAGAATATAGGAAACATGCGGGTCGGAACGGATCCCGGCGCTGTCCGGTCCCGCGTCCCCCGGCCTCATTATGACGCGTATCCGCGGCCCGAAGCAAGCGCCGTACGCCGCCGCTTTTCGGGAGGCGCCGTCCCTTGGGAAGCGCCTATCCCGTCGGAAGGGTTAACGAATAGTCTTACGAAGCACCCAGGTGGTCATGCATCGGAGGTTCTGCACGTTGACCGAGCGCAGGGGTTCGGCCATCTCCGCCCCCAGGCGGCCGGCGGCCAAGAGGAGCTTGGCTTCGCTGGCCAGGAACCACTCCCCCCCGGTCGGCATGCGGTAGCGTCCCGATTCCAAACGCTCCAGACGGTTCTCGAGGCCGATGCTGGAAGACAGGCGCATGAACAGCAGGCCTCCCGGTGCGGTCGCGCGCCAAAGCCCGTCCAGCATGCGCTGGAAGTGCTCCTCGTCCCGGGCGAAGTGGAGGACGGCGCTGCAAACGACCAAGGCGAAGGCGCCCGCCGGCACCGTCATGTCCTCAATTTTCTCAACCCGAAAACGATCCGCCGGCAAGCCCGGAGCCATGGCGGCGGCCATCTCCCGCACGTGGTCGAGGGCATCGGCATCCTCGTCCACCGCGTAGACGTCGCAGCCGGAACGGAAGAAGTAGGGAAGATTGCGGCCGGTCCCGCAGCCCGCGTCCAGCATGGAGAGGGGAAGCTTCACCTTGCCCTTGAGGAGCAGATCGAACAGGTACACGTCGATGTCGCCGAACCAGGCCCGCAGATCGAGGGGGCCGGAGCCGGCGGGGCTTTCGGGCGGGGTCTGGGATGCGGGCATGGCGATTCTCCGGTCCTTCGGCAAACGTAGCAAGAGAGCGGCGGCACTTCGTGACGGGCGCCATCCCCCATGGCTGTCCCGCTGGCCCGAAATTGCTTCCCGCGCCGGGTGCCATCCCCCATGGCCGTCCCGCCCGGGCCGAAATTGCTTCCCGCCCCGGTCGGTGCTATTTTCTCCCGCATGGGCCCAATCCGCAAGCTCGCCGCCAGTGCGAACCTATTTATGGGACCGTTTCTTACCCGGGCCCCCATCCCTTCCCCGTGAGCCCGTTCCTCCCCAACGCGGCCTTCCGCCATCCCCGCGGTTGGTTGATGGGCATGCACTGGGACGATCTCCTCTTCGCCCATTGGCCCGTCGCGCCCGAGCTTCTCCGCCGCCTTGTCCCCGCCGGCCTGGACCTCGATCTTTTCGATGGCCGGGCTTGGATCAGCGTGGTGCCCTTCCGCATGTCCCACGTGCGGCCGCGCTACTTACCGGGCTTGCCGGGCCTCACGGCGTTCTGCGAACTGAACGTGCGTACCTACGTGGTGCGGAAAGCCATTCCCGGAGTCTGGTTTTTCAGCCTGGAAGCCTCCAATCCGGTGGCGGTGCGCGCCGCCAGGCGCTTCTTCCATCTGCCTTATTTCGATGCCGAGATGCGGTCGGAACGGCAAGGGAACCGCATCGAGTACGCCAGCCGGCGCACCCATCCCGGCGCGGCTCCGGCGGAGTTCGTAGGCGAGTATGGGCCTACAGGCCCCGCCTACCGCGCGGCCGCGGGTTCCTTGGAGGATTGGCTCACCGCGCGCTATTGCCTGTACGCCGCCGATGATGAAGGCGGCCTGTACCGGGTCAACGTGCACCATAAACCCTGGCGCTTACAGCCCGCCGCCGCCGAGATCCGCGTGAACACCATGACTTTGCCGATCGGGATTAAACTGGAAGGCGTCCCGCTCTTGCAATTCGCCGCGAAGACGGAAGTGGCGGGGTGGATGCCGGAACGGCTGTTATGAGAGGGCGTATGCAAAAGAACGGAAAAGCAGGCGCGAGGGTCTTAGCCCCGCGCCTTCGGGCGCGCTAGCCCGCTCAGTGGTGATGGCCGCCGGGACCGTGCACGTGGCCGTGGCCCAGCTCGTCCTCGGTCGCGTCGCGCACGCCCACGATGGTGACGTCGAAGTTCAGGTCCATGCCCGCCAGGGGATGGTTCCCGTCCACCACCACGTTATCGTTCTCGATGCCCACCACGGTGATGACGCGGACGCCGTCGTCGCCTTCGGCCTCCAGTTCCATGCCCACGCGCAGATCCTTGATCTCCGAGAAATTGTCCTTAGGGATGATTTGCATCAGCTCCTCGTCGCGGTCGCCGTAGGCGTCCTTGGCGGGAATCTGCGCCTTCAAGGCGTCGCCGGCGGACTTGCCTTCGAGGACGCTTTCCAGACCGGGAATCAATTGGCCCTGACCATGGATGAATTGCAAGGGGCGGCCCTTGGACGACTTGTCGAGGACTTCGCCCTTGGCGTTGGTGAGTGTGTAGTCGATGGAAACGACCTTGTTTTTGGCGATCTGCATGCTGGGCCTTGGTTAGCGTGGCTTCCGGCCCCAGGGCCGGAAAAAGCAAAGTAATATTTTCGACGGGGCTAATAGAGGAGGACGGGAGCCACCGGCCCCCCGTTCTCGCTGTAGTAATAGACCCCCGGCTTCGCCGACCCGCCCTTGCCGTCCTTCAAATCCCAAGACCAAAGCGTGGAATCGGGGGTGAAGCTCAAAGAACGCACCGACGAACCGGATTCGCTGAAGATGCGGATGTCGGAGGCGTGGGAGAGTCGCGAAAAGTATAGGCGGGCGGCAGACCCGTCCCGCAGGGGATTCGGATAGGCGATAAGGCGGGAGGAAACGACGCTTTGCAGGACGAGGATTTGCGCGCTCCAGGATTGCGTCGTGGACCCGTTGGCCAGCAGGAGCAAATTGACGCGGCCGGGCGCATCCGCGAAGTCCAATTTGGCGGTAGTGCCTGATAGCGGGCCGCCCAAACTGGAATCGGGACCGGAAAAGGCCAGGACCGGGACCAATCCCGTATCCTGGACCAGGACCGATTTCCCGCTGCCGGAGGCGCCGCTGATCTGCCAAGCGTTGATGGTCATGGGGAGTTGGGCGGGGGTTTGAAATGGATCCGGCGAACTTACGTTCAGGGCCCGGGTTTGGAGCGACGGCCATCTGGGCATGTCGGGGGAAAAGGGCTGAAAAGGGGGCCGCACCGGTTGGCCGCTGAAGGCCAACTGCGCGGCGAAATCGGCGTACAACTGGCGCAAGGATTTTCCCTTCGCCGCGCCGACGCGGGAGAGCGCGTCCCGGATATCGTTTCCGTTTTCGGCCAGTCGCTCCCAGACGGCGACATCGAAGCCCTCGCCGAGCACCTGATTGAGGAATACGTGGAAGATGCCGTTCCCGTACCAACTCAAGCGGAGCGGGTAATTGAACATGCCCACGCCGGGAAGGTCCTGGAAAAAGGCGGGCAGGTATTGCAGGTAGTCGTTGACCTCGGGCGCGTTGCGCTCTTCCATGCCCACGGCCGAGGTCTCGTACCAAACGTGCAAGTTGCCCAGCTCGGGGGTATAGGCGAATTGCACGGAATGGTAGAACTCGTGGAAGCAGGTCACCTGCAATCCGGCTTGCCAATCGATCCCGTAATTATGGATCAAGCTTCCCCGGTACTGGCTCATGATGGTGTCCCCGTCGGGGATGCCGCTCGCCGGGTCGATACGGGAATTATACAGGAGGTCGTTGTCCACCAACATGCTGCCTTCGGTGGAAGGATAGGTCAGGGCATAGTAGGGTTCGCCATGGTCCTCCGGTACGACCGTGCCTATGTCAGCGATGTCCACCGAATATTTCCCCTCGTTCCCGGGGGAAGCTTGGTAGTAAAAGGACAAGCCAACCGAATGGGGCGCGCGCATCCCGAGCGTATCGATGTAATAGCCGCGCGCATGTTCCAAGAAGGCGGCTATTGTCACGGAGTATTGCGGGTGGGGTGCGCCGAGGGAATCCAATTTGGAATCGATGAACGCGGCATCGTTCGGGCCCGTGCCATGCCCGGGCGCGATGCGGGACAAGGAATCGATCATGCCCAGCAGGACGGAATCGCCGTCCACGGTTTTAATCCGGCTTAGGCCCGCCAAGGTGTAACTAATCCGGAAATGGGCGGTTTCCAAGGTCCGATAGGCTTCGATCGCGGCCCCGCGTTTGGCGGACCGAAGCGGCATCAGGCTTTTCGCGCCGTGGGTCCGGAACAATTCGGCCGTGCCGCAGTGGATCTGCTGGGCGCCCGCGGGGAGAGCCAGCCCGATGGCGAGGATCAACGCCCGCATATCCGCTTCCCCTCGCCGGTTCCGATTCGCCGATCTTTCACGATGGATGTCCTCCCGCATTCCAAATATATAACCCGGATGGGAAGGAGAGGAAGTCCGGGGCGGAGCCCGTAGTCCGCGCGGGAGCCGACGCCGGACCTCCTCGAGATTAAAGGACGCCCCGCAGTCCGCGGAGCGAGGGTCCGTTCACTCCGAGAATGCTCACTCGGAAAAAGTAAAAGGCACAGTAACATGGTCGTTACCGGGGGCCCTCACGGGATCGAAACGCCAGGATCGCACCAGCCGCCCGACCTCGGCATCGAAATCCGCGGCTCCGGTGGTGGAAGAAACCACCGCCAACTCTACAACGTCCCCGCCGGGCGCGATGGAAAAGCTCAAGGAGAGCTTGCCCGCCAGGCCGGGGTACCGCTTGAGGAAGGAGTTGTAGGCGTGCCTGAGGCCGGGGCCATGGGAGCGGATGACCGCTAGGATGGCGGCGGAAGAACGGGCGTTGTTCTCCTGGGCGTACTCGATTGATGAAACACGCGCCGTGGAAGACAGGGCGGTCGGGGCCCTGGTCCCGCTATGCGGGAGTTCGGGGAGGACGCCCGGTCCGCAATCGGCTCCCGCGCAACCGGTTCCCTCTTCCGTGTACTCAATATTGAATTCATGGCTTTCCGCCCCGCGTCGGCCGGAGATGCGGGATTCCGAGGTATGCTTCAGGACCGGAAGTTCGGTGAGCTTGTCCACGTCCATATGCTTGAAGGCATGGGAAAGGATTTCCGAGGCATTGATGTCGAGCCGGTTGGTGCGGGAAGTGATGAGGCTTTGGCCCAGCCAGCCCGGCTTCTTCGCAACGTGAGCGGTCTTCGGCTTCGGCGATTTATTTCCCGTCTGGCCTGGCGTCACGTGATTCTTGACGAGGCGCTGATCCTTGATACTGCCGTGGTAGTCCTTCGGGGGCACCGCCGTGTAGTGGCCCGGATGGGGATCAACGGGGGGATCGACCAGCGGAGGCGGAAGCATGATTTGCACCGTGAGGGCCCAGGCCGCGAAGGCGGACCCGAGCATGGACCCCGCGCCCGTACAGCTCAACAATCGTCGATCATCCTCGACGCGGAGTTTTTCTTCCAATGGACCGGGGGAATTCTGTTCGCGAAAAGACAATACCTTCGAACCGGACATGCGGAGTCCTCCTAGGGGGAAAAGGGATCCAACTTCGACCGATGGCGAATTGCGGAGACGGCGACGGGCGGAGCGTGAGGGACCAGTAACCGGGGCGTTTCCCCCTGGAACCGATACGATTCGTTCCGCTGAATCCTAATATACCACGCCCGCGGGCGCCGCGCGCTGCCTTTCGGACCGTTACTATTCCCGATCTCCGTCGGCCCCCGGCATTGTCCGCGCCGGGCCTGCGGGGTACAATGGCCCAGGCCGCCCTGACCGCGGCCCTGGGGTTTCGGCCGCTTCCACGGCGGCCAAGTCACGGGAGGCGAATCCATGGGAATTTCCGGGAAACCGAAGCGTTCGATGCGGGTAGAGCGACTGCTTTTTATGGTGCTTGGGGCCTGCGGCGCCGCCGCCGCCCTGGATTCGGCCGATCTCTCCGGAATCGCCTTTTTCCCCACCGACAATCCCTGGCATTTCGACGTGTCCAAAATGCCCCTGGATCCGAACTCCGCCAAGCTGGTGGCTTCCGTAGGGTCCGGCACGGCTTTGCATCCCGATTTCGGAACCGACCTGGGCGGCGTTCCCTGGGGCATCCCCTATGTGCTGGTGGACAAGACCCAGGCCAAGATCCCCGTCAACTACACCGACTACGGGGACGAGAGCGATCCGGGCCCCTACCCCATTCCTCTCAATGCCTTCGTGGAAGGCGGGGACCCGAACAAGGGCGATCGCCACGTGCTGGCGGTGGATAAGGATGCCAAGATCCTCTACGAGCTCTACGTGGCAATCCCGCGCGCCGATCATTGGGACGCGGCCTGCGGCGCGAAATTCGATCTGACTTCGAATACCCTGCGCACCGATGGCTGGACCTCCGCCGACGCCGCCGGCCTTCCCATCCTGCCGGGCCTGGTCCGTTACGACGAGATCAAACGCGGCGTCATCGACCACGCCATCCGCATGACCGTGGACGTTTCGCGCAAGTCCTATCTCTGGCCGGCGCGCCACCAGGCGGGATCCACCACCAGCCTGGATGCGCCGCCTATGGGCCAGCGCTACCGCCTCAAAGCGACATTCGACATTTCCGGATTCCCTCCGGCGGCCCAGACCGTGCTCACCGCCCTGAAAAAATACGGAGCCATCGTTGCCGATAACGGGGGCAACTGGTTCCTCTCGGGCGCGCCCGACTCGCGCTATCCCGATTCCGAGATCGATGCGCTGAAGCGCGTGAAGGGAAGCGACTTCGAGGCGGTGCAAAGCGTGGACGACAAAGGCAACCCTATCTACCCGGCGGGATCGGGCATCGTAACCTGGCTGCGGCCCGGCCGCGCCGCGAACACGGGTCCGTTCTACTCCCTGTCGGGGCGGCGGTTGCCGCCGGACCGGATCGCCGCGGATATTCCGCTATTCATTTTCCAAGCGCCCGCCGACGGGGCGCCTTGAAAGCCTAGACCGCCAATATTGGTATTAACCTGGGAAAGGCTATCCGTTGCCTTCCCACTCGGCCAGGAAGCGTTCCAGAAAGGCTTCCATGAAGCGATGCCTTCCCTCGGCGATGGCCCGGGCGGCCTCGGAGTTGAGGCGGCCCTTGAGGGTAAGCAGCTTCTCGTGGAAATGGTTCACGCTGGTGGACTTGCCGGCGCGGTAGCTGCCGTGATCCAGATCGCGCCGGGGCGGAAGGTCGGGATCATGCATGGGCTGGCCCTTGGACCCGCCGTAGGCGAAAGCCCGGGCGATGCCGAGGGCGCCGATGGCGTCCAAACGATCCGCGTCCTGGACGGCCATCAACTCGGGCGATTTGGGCCGCGCGTCCCCATCGAGCTCCTTCCCGAAGGAAACTCGTTCGACCACGTCCTCCACCCGGGCCCGGCGTTCCGCGGATAGGCTAAGACCCTCCAGGAAGCCCGCCAGCTCGCGCCGCCCCGCTAGCGGATCGGGGTTCAGCTTGGGGTCGGCAACGTCGTGCAGCCAGGCGGCCATTTCCGTTACGAAGGGATCGGCGCCGAGGGGTTCGGCCAGGCGCAGGGCCAAGGCGCGCACCCGCCGCAAATGGTGGAAATCGTGCCCTCCGGAATCATGGGCGCAGCGGGCGCGGACGAAGGCCTCGGCCCGGGAAAGGGATTCGGCTTCGGTTAGGGATTTCGGGGGATTAGCGGGGGGCAAAGGGTCGTTATCGGGATGCATGCGGAGAATCTAATTCCACGGCGAATTTGGTATAATAAGACGACCCCTGCGGGGGTTCCAATCGACATCGGGGAACAGGCTATGGGCTACAGCGGCGGCAAAGGCAATTACGAAGAACGGGACCGGCTTTTCCAGAAAAGCTTCGACGGGAAGCAGGTGAATCGCCAAGAGGTCAAGAAGAACCTGGACGCCCTCTTCGGCGGTTCCACTAAGGCGGAAAAAGAGAAGGTGGATCGGTGCGCCAACGGCCATAGTTGGGTGCGCGATTTCAACCGGAAGATGATTTGCGCCTACTGCCGCGCGCCTAAGCCCGAGTAATCCCCCTCCGCCGCCGGACCCCCGCCAAGCCGGGCCCCGCGCGCCTATTTCCCGAGCACGCCCGTGGCCGCGGCTTCATTGAGCACGGCGTCCGTCTCCAAGCATTCTCCGCAACGATCCTTTTCCAAATCTACCGTGATCCTCACGACGGGACGGCGCTCGGTGCGGCTCACCGTGCGGGAACGCGTCCGCTTTCCGGCCCAGGGCTGGCCGGGATAATTGTTCTCGCGGACGGCGTCGGTCTCGCGCACCGTCTCCCGATCTTCATTGGCCTTGGTCTTGCCCTCTTCCAGGCGGAAATACGGGAAGCTGCCGCCCTTCGCGATCTCGGCCGCGCGCACCAAGGCGTATTTCTTGGCGGCCAGCTCGTCCTGATCCGAGGTACCATGGAAGGAGATCTGCCAGCGATTGGGGGCCACCGAGACTTCGGAATAGCCTTCCCCGCTGGAAAGGGGATGATAGGGATTGGAAGGGGCGCAAGCGGCGAGAAGGGCGAAGGAAAGGAAGGGGAGGGCGCGATTTCTCATGGACCCAAATTACTCATCGGGCCCGCGGAACCAAAGCCGGTCGGGAGGCTTCTTGGTAACGCGGTCCACCCGGGCCCGGATAGGCCCGCATTCATGGGATCGCTTCTAAAGCGGCGCGAATTGGATCTCGACGCCTTTCTCGGCCGCCAGATCCAGCGCGATGGGTTTGATGCGGCGGCGGAAACGATCCATCACCAAGAGCACCTTCGGCTTCTCCTGGTCCTTGAGGTTGGCCTGGGTCACAACCCCCAGATAGCCCATGAGGAAAGGCTTGGGGGACTTGGACACCACCACGCGGGTGCCGGTGGGGAAAACGGGGATCAAGGTGATGAGGGCGTTGACGACATGGGTATTGAGCCCTTTACCCGCCTCCCCGATCAGCATCTTCATGGCCTCCAAGGGGGGCAGGGGCGCCACCGTGTTGGGATGGGGCGAAATGGCGGTGATGTAAGCGTCGGCCACGGCCGCGATCTGCGCGTAGCGATGGATGTGCCCGCCCGCGTGGCTCAGGGTCTTCTGCGGCGTGACGTCATCTCCCTTGAGCTTTCGCGGGTAGCCGCGCCCGTCCAAACGCTCATGATGCTGGTAGGCCACATGCGCGGTGTTGATATTGATGCCTTCGTTGGCCCGCAGGATGGCGAAACCCACGGCGGGATGTTCCTCCAGGATATGCATCTCCTGCAAGGTCAGGGGTGTTTTCTTCTCCAGCAAGGCCTGGGGCACGATGATCATCCCCAGGTCCATCAGGAAACAGCCGAGGGCCAGTTCCTGGATGTCGGCTACGGCATACTTCAGCCGCCCCGCGATCAGGGTGGCGGTGATGGTGACGTCGAGGGCGTGCTGATGCAGGTAGCCGTCGGTGGTGCGCATGGAGGCCAGGTTGATCATCAACGGCTCGGAACCCAGGACCGATCGGATGATCTGGTCGACGATGGATTTCATCTTATCGGTCGCGATGATGTTCTTGAACCGGCCGGGATCGGAAGTGAACTTGGAGAGGTTTTCGAGGGTGGAATCCTGGGTCTCGCCCACCTTCTCCAGGATGCTCAGGTTGTCCTTCCACGCCTGCTGGGCCTGGAGGGCGAGCTGATCATTGACGTTGCCGGCGGGCAAGGAATCTTCATTCCCGACGCGAACCCACAAGGATCGCATGCCCTGCCGCTTGCAACGGGCGATGATGGCCTCGTCCAGCACGTATCCGGCGGCCAGCATGACGCCGGAAGATCCGCCCAGGACGGAGCGGGCGACCACCATTCCTGGCGTGATTTCGTTTATGCCGAATTCGATCATCGACAACCCCGGCCCCGGCGACGGCGCGAAAACCGTAACCGAAGCTCCCGATCGATTCTAGGGCCTGACGCTGGGAACGGTCAATGCGGGCTTGGAGACTTTGGGCTTCCTTGTGGCGTTCTGGGGAATGCCAGCGTGACTTCGGTGCCTTCTCCCTCCCGGCTGGCGATGGCGATGCTGCCGCCATGGGCTTCCATGATGCGTTTGCACAAGCTCAAACCCAGGCCGTAGCCACCGGTTTCCCGGGAACGCGAGCGATCCACGCGGTAGAAAGGCTCGAAGATTTTCGGCAGTTCCGATTCCGGGATGCCCACTCCGCGATCCTCGATTCTCACCTTGACTTCGTCCGCATCCGCATCGATGCGGACTTGGACCGGTTGCGCGCCTTCCGGGGAGTATTTCATGGCGTTGTCGATGACGTTGGCCAATACCTTGCGGACGCGCGCCCGGTCCGCGCGAATCACCGGTCCTTGGCCGCCCGGTCCTTGGCCGCCCCTCACCCCGATCAGCTTGGCCCCCGGAGAACGCCCCTCCGCATCGGCTACGATCTCGGCCGCCAGCGCGGGCAAATCGACGTCCTCGAGGTCGAGCTTCCCGTTGTCGCTGTCCAGCCGCGCCGTCTCAAGGATCTCGGAGATCATCGCTTCCATCTCACGCAAATCGTCCCGGATGCTTTCCTTAGCCATGCCGTCGGGACCCATTTCCAGCGCCAGCCGGATTCGGGTGATGGGGGTCCGCAGCTCATGGCTCACGTCCAGCAGCAATTGGTCGCGCAAGCGGATGCGCTCCTTGAGGCCGGAGGACATGGCGTTGAAGGAATGCGCCAGTTCGCCCAGTTCGTCGTGTCCCCATTCGGGGATTTGATGCCCGAGCTCGCCGCGGCGGATGCGCTCGACCGCGTTTGTCAGGGTCTTGAGCGGGGAGAGCATACGGCGGATGACCATGAACGCGACAGCGAGGCAGAATGATACGAGGCCGATAAGCAAGGCCAGCGATCCGCCCCGGCCCTGGGAAAAAGGGCCGAACTCGGCAGCGAAGGTGATGTCGCCCATGCCGCCCGGCGTTACGCCGCCCGGCGCCTGGCCCGTGACGGTACCGCCCGCCGGCACTTGGATGAAGAAGCTGTGATGGGCCCAGCCCATGCGGACGCCGGGCTCGCCCTCCAGCCCGCGGACGTTCTTGCCCTCTCCCGAATCCGTCGGAATGGCCGGGCCCGGGGCGCTTTCCCAAACCCCCTGCGGACCTGAAAAACGGATGCGCAGGGCATAGCGGTTGGCCAGCGCTCGCGCCTTGGCGGTGTCCGGCGGCGAACCGATCTCGGCCGCGAGGGAACGGGCATAGTGGGCGATGTTGCGTTCCAAAGGGATATGCGTTTGCCGGAAGAAAGACAGGCGCCAGAATCCGCCCACGGAAATATTCACGCACACGCCCGCCGCCACCAGCACCAGCAGGAGCTTCAGCAAGAGGGAGCGATGGGAATGCCGGCGATAGACTTCCCCGGGCAGGCAGCGGCGCGAATGCCAGCTAGGGCGCATCGTTCTCCCCGCCGGCATCTTCATCGCCGATGTACATGTAGCCCGCGCCGCGCACCGTCTTCAGATAGCGGGGCCGCTTGGGATCGTCCCCGAGCTTCTGGCGCAAGCGGCTGATCAGCACGTCGATGGAACGGTTGTACGGCTCCCATTCCATGCCCTTGGTGCGATCGAGGATTGAATCCCGATCCATTACCTTGCCCGGGCTGCGCGCGAACAAGGCGAGCACTTCGAATTCCATGGCCGTGAGGTCGGCCGCGCGGCCCGCCACGGTGGCCTCGCGCCGGCGGAAGTCGAGATCCAGGGTCCCATGGTGGATCCGGTCGGGCCCCTTCTCCCCGCCCCCGCCGCGTCGCAGCACCGATTGGATGCGCGCCACCAGCTCGCGCGGCTCGAAAGGCTTGGGCAAGTAATCGTCGGCGCCCAACTCCAGGCCCAGGACCCGATCGGCCACCTCGCCGCGCGCGGTGAGCATGATGATGGGCACCGAGAAATCCCGTCGGATTTCCCGGCACATTTCGAATCCATCCTTATCGGGCAGCATCACGTCCAGGATGATGATATCGGGAATCTCGCGCCGCAGGAAACGGATGGCCTCGTCCGGATGGAAGGCGTTGACGCCTTTCAATCCGAACTTGGCCAGGTAATCGGCGAGCAATTTCCCCAACTTGCGGTCATCGTCGACGATGAGTACGGTTTTCATGATGCGTCCTATATGACCAAAGCGCCCCTACGCGCAAAGGTAGGGACAACGGGCCTCAGTGACAACGGCGATCCAGCTTCTCGAGCTTGGCGGCCAGCTTCTCGCGCTGCGCCGGGGTCAGGATGGCATGGAACTCCGCGAACTCGCCCACCACGAAGCCCCGCAGCTCCTTCATCTTGGCCTCGCGTTCGTCCAGGGCCTGGTTGATCTTGCCGGTATCGACCGAGCTGGCGCGGATCTGGCCGATAAGCAGATCCTTGAGGCCGGCGTGCAGGGCCCGGAAATCGCCCTGCCGCGCCAACAGGGCGGATTTGATGGTATCGAGCTTGGCCTTCTGGGCGGCGTCCAAGCCCAGCTCGGAGGCCACCTTCTTGGCGATCCAATCGGCCCTTTGTTGGGGATTGCTGCGCCATCCGCAGCGGCGATGGCAGCCGCCCAGCAGGCAGGCCGCGCCGACCAGGGCGACGACGGGAACGGCGAAACGGAAAATGCGACGTAAAAGCATGGGTCTCCTCCAGGTTACCGGCTACTTGCCGGGGACGGTTTCCGGGTTCTCCGCGGAGCGGAGGCGAGGCGCTAAGCCGAGCCTCCATTCCGCCGGGATCCCTTTTGGTCCTGGGTAGAAGATACGGGGCGCAGGTAAGCCCCCCTTGTCGCGGCTGTAACGGATTGTAACGGATTCCGATGGGCAGGGCCGGCGGGCCGGCGCGCCCGTTGAAGGCCTCGGGGGCAAAAGGTTTTTTAGAAGGAAGCAGCAGTTATGGAGGTAAGCCATGCCCGAACGTAAAACCCCGCCCGCCTCGGGCGACCGTAAATCCAAAAAGGTCCGCTATGCCGTGGTCGGCCTCGGATACTTCGCCCAAGAGGCCATTTTGCCCGCCTTCGCCAACGCGAAGAAGAATAGCGAACTGGCCGCCCTCGTATCGGACGATCCCGAGAAGCTCAAGAAGCTGGGCCGCAAGTACGGCGCGCAATCGGGATTCGGTTACGACCGCTACGACGAATTGCTCGCCAGCGGCGAGATCGACGCCGTGTACATCGCGCTTCCGAACGATCTGCATAAGGATTTCGCCGTACGCTCCGCCAAGCAGGGCATCCATGTCCTCTGCGAAAAACCCCTCGCGTTGTCCGATCGAGATTGCGAGGAGATGATCCGCGCCGCCAACGAGCATCACGTGCGGTTGATGACCGCCTACCGGTTGCACTTCGAGCCCGCCAACCTGAAGGCCATCGAGGCCATCAAGTCCGGGGCCATCGGGGAGCCGCGCTTCTTCAACAGCTCTTTCTCCATGCAGGTGAAGGACGATAATATCCGCGTGAAGACCGAGCGCGGGGGCGGCCCTACCTGGGACCTGGGCGTCTACTGCGTGAACGCGGCCCGCTACCTTTTCCAGGACGAGCCCATCGAGGTGGTCGCGCGCATGGCCAGCAAGAAGGACGACCCGCGCTTCCATGAAGTGGAGGAAATCAGTTCCGCCATCCTCACCTTCCCGGGGGACCGCCAGGCCACCTTCACCTGCGGCTATAATGGCGCCGACTTATCCTGGTATAGCGTGACGGGAACCGAAGGCTACGTCTGCCTGGACAACGCATACGATTACGCGATGCCGACGACCCTGGAAATATCCAAGCAAGGCAAATCGAAATCCAAGGAGTTCGGGAAACGGGATCAGGTGGCCCCGGAGATCCTCTACTTCTCGGACTGCATCCTTAGCGGGAAGGAGCCCGAGCCCTCGGGCTTGGAAGGCTTGGCCGACGTGCGCGTGATCCGGGCCATCCACGAGTCGGCGCGCACGGGCAAGCCGGTGGCCTTGGAACATTTCGAAAAGCGCTCGCGGCCCGCCGGGGACATGGCCGCCAGCAAGCCTCCGGCCGAGCAAGAGGACTTGTTCCATGCCGAGGCGCCTACGCGAGGATAGGACCGACGCGCCATTGGAGCTCTATACGAAGCGCCAATGGCGCGCAATCCCACGCGGCCCGATGGCGTACCATCGCAGGTCCGGTCTTCGACCCCGGCCCGATTACTAACTTTGGCATGCCATGGCCGAGCCGATCCTCACCTACGCAATCATCGCCCTGAACGTGGCGATTTCATTTTGGGGGTTTTCCTCCTTGCGGGCCGGCAGCTTTCGCCGTTTCGTTTTCGCGCCCCATGAAGTGAGACGGGGCCATAACCTGCTCGGCATGCTGCTCTCGCATTTCTCCCATGCGGACGCGTGGCATCTTTTCTTCAACATGCTCACCCTCTACGTATTCGGCCGCGTGACGGAAGCGGGCCTGGGGACGAACATGTTGATCATTTACGTCGCGGCGGGTTTGGCGGGCAATCTGCTCATCCTGCTCTTGCGCGGAAGCGACCCGGGATACCGCGTCCTGGGGGCCAGCGATTCCGTCACCGCCATCCTCTTCGCCGCCATCGTACTGCGCCCGGAGATGTCCATCCAATTCCTGGTGATCCCCATCCCCATTCCCGCGCCGATATTCGCGGTGATTTACATCGCCTACACCAGCTTCCTGCTCGACAAGGGCATCGGAAACGTTTCCCACGAAGGCCATCTGGCCGGGGCGTTGACGGGGCTGATCCTCGGAGGGTGGCTGGCTCCCGATCATTTCGCGCCGCTACTCGAGCGCGTCCACCGACTGATCCATTGAGCGCTCCGCCATCCGCCTGGGGCCGCGCCTTCGCCGCGGCTCACGCCAATATGATCCCCGGACTGGTACTGCAAGCCTTCGCTATCGCGCTGGTCGCCGCCTATTACTGGCACGCCCCCACGCGGTCGGCCTTGGATGGCTTGGCGGCGGTGAAATCCCGCTTCGGGTACGCCTATAGCATGCTTTCCACCGCCCTCTTCGGGGGCGCGATCCCTTTCCTATACATGCGCTTGAACTCAGGTACCCGCAAAGTTACCCCCGGCTCGCACGGCCCGTTCTACCTGGCCTTCTGGGCTTATAAGGGATTCGAGGTGGACTTGTTCTACCGCATCCAGGGTTGGCTTTTCGGGAACCTTCCCACGCCCCGGACGATCGCCGAAAAGGTCGTGGTGGACCAATTCGTCTACTGCGTACTGATCTCCATGCCCTTCACGGTCATCGCCTTCTTTTGGAAAGACACCGGCTTCGATTGGAAAAGGCTGCGCGCCCTTAACCTTCCCGGCTTCCTGAAAGCGACCCTGCCGGTGGCGCTGCTCGGGACTTGGATCGTCTGGATCCCGGCGGTAACGGTCATCTATTGCCTTCCGCCCGCCTTGCAGATCCCGTTGTTCAATATCGTGCTCTGCTTCTACGCCCTCATGATCGCGGCGCTGAATGCCCGCAACGCGGTCGTCGGCTCCGCCGTCACCCCGGTTCCCTGATCGCCCCGCCCGGCCCTCAAGTCCGCTCGAAGAGGAACGCGTTCCCCTGCTTTCCCACACGGCGGATCAACCCCATGCGGTCCAGGCAATACGTCATGCGCGCGATGCGGAAAGGGGGCTGCTTCAGCTCCCGGGCAATCTCCTTGTTGGTCGACGGCCCGGTCCATGCGTGCGGCAGCACCTTGAGGAAATCCTCCGGCTGCCGGAATACATGGATTCCGCTTACGTCCAAGAGCAGGTGATCGCGAATGCTCGTCCCTTTGCGGCGCCAACTCCCTCGCCCGTCTTCGCAACGGAGTTCTTCTTCCTTCACCAGCACCACCTCGATTGAGAAGCGCGGGTTGAGGAAGAAATGCGGGAAGCTGACCAACTCGTCGAATAAATCGTAGACCGTGCCGCGCTTAGGCGACTTGCGCCGCGCCACGACGGTGACGCCATCGGCGGAGAGTCGCGTTATCCATTTCTCGGCCGCGACGGGATGCACCACCCGCACCGGACGGCATTCGAGCAAGGCGGCCACCTTCCGTTTCATGCCCCCGAAATTCCCCGTCTGGATTTCGATGACTTCGTCCCCGCGGCGGATGTCCACCCAATATTCCCCGACCTTCTCCTCGACGCAATCGCCAGGCTCGGCATACAAGCGCTTGAGCCGGGCGTGCAGGGACCGCTCTCGTAGGGTGCCTATGCCGGTGGGGGTCATGTCATCCAATTATACCAATAGGTAGATGTGGATGGGTTTCCGGAGGCGGGGGCGCCCCTCAGACGAAGCTAGACTTCCTTCCGGGTCGCTGCGAACCGTGCCCCGATGTCGTCCGCGATTTTGGGTTCGGTCATTTACGCCCGGCGCGCATCGCCGAGCCCCGCCGATTGCGCCTGATCCGCGCGGACTATCGACGAGATCCGATCTTTCCGCGGCGGCACGGTTCGCCTCCCTTCGATTCGGGGCGCCCCCGCCTCCGGAACCCCAACGACCCCACCCGTTGGGTAACCGGCCGCAACCCTCGCGTGGACGAAAGATCCTTCGGGGCGAAGGAGAAGCCGCGATGCGGTCTTTAAGGCCCGCGGAAAAGCGCGGCCAAGGAATTCCCGAGAGGGATTCGTCCATCGGGCCGCCGGCAATCGACGCAAATCCCATCCCGCCGCGTGGCCGAGGCAGCGCCCGCCGGGGACGGGGTCGGGGCGCGCGCGGATGGTGAGTTATGAGCGTCGATTCCTGGGAAGGGAATCGACCCAACCAAAGGGAAGCCCGCGCTCTTCAAATGCGCGGGCGCCGCCCTTCCCAGGGATCGGAAAGACCCGAAGCACCGAAAGCGAATAGTTCGAGCCAGCCGCGCGCGCACCGACACCGGCACCGGAGAGACCTACCTCGGCACCCGCGCCATTGGTACAATGAGATGGAAAAGGTTAATTACCAGGGAGGCCTCATGGACGAACTCACAACCCTGCTGGATTTACTTTGGCGCGATTATAGCGCGATCAATCCGCAAGCGGAACGCATCCATGCCCTCCTCGAAGCCCGCGGAGAGACCCTACTCAACGACCACGTCGCCTTCCGCACCTTCGCCCATCCCGGACTCGGCATCGAAGTCTTGGCCGCCCCTTTCGTACGCCTGGGGTACGCGCCCGCGGGCGATTACCTGTTCCCCGAAAAGAAACTCACCGCCCGCCATTACCAGCATCCCGACGCGCGCCATCCCAAGGTCTTCATCAGCCAGATCCACATGGACCAGCTGAGCGGCGGCGCGCGATCCATGCTGCTCGGCCTCATCAACCGCATTCCCCCGGGGTTCACCGCCAAGCCGGGCTGGCTCGCGGCCGGGCGCCCATGGGTCATCGATCATTCCACCTACGAAGCCTTGGCGCGCGAAAGCGAATACGCCGCCTGGTTGTCCGCTTTCGGATTCCGGGCCAACCATTTCACGGTTTCCGCCAATGCCCTGCGGACCTTCCCGGGCCTGAAAGAATTAAACCTCTTCCTCAAAGCCAACGGATTCCGGCTGAACGCGGCCGGGGGCGAAATCAAGGGCTCGCCCGGAATCTACCTGGAGCAATCCTCGACCCTGGCCAATGAAGCCAGCGTCGATTTCGCCGGGGGACCGCGCGTGGTGCCGGGCTGCTACTACGAATTCGCGCGGCGCTACCCCATGCCGAACGGTAAGCTGTTCCAGGGTTTCAACGAGAAGTCGGCGGATAAGATCTTCGAGTCCACCGATCGCGGGACGCGCTAGCCCGCGAGGAACTTCGGAAGCCCGAGGATCCCGTAGATCCCGTCCGTGGTAATCCGGCTCTCTTCCAGCAATTCCGGATCGGCCAAGTCGGCGGGCAGCAGTCGATCGCGATAGCGCAATTCGATCCAAGCCCGCAAGCGGCCATAGGATTCCTCGGAAAACTTCACCCCCGCAGGCACGGCGGCCCATTCCTCCGAAGTCAATACCGCCCGCAAACGCAGGCACGCCGGGCCGCCCCCGTTGCGCATGCTCTGCCGCAGATCGGCGAACTCCACCCCGATGCCCTCGCGTTCGGCCAGGGCGGCAAGGTATTTACGCGTACGCAGCTCCTCCTCGCACTCCACGGCGGCCAAGAGCCGCATGGCGCCGCTCGGCAAGGTCAGCAACTGGCTATTGAACAGGTAGGTGGCCACAGCGGTAGACAGCGGGACTTCCCGCGCGGAAACCTCGATGATCCGCATGCCATCCCCGGCCAGGGCCCGGTACTTGCGGCGCAAATCGCGCAGGACCGCGATGCGATCGCGGAAGGCCGCTTCATGGCAGAACAGCGTTCCTTCGTTGCCGACCGCGATTACGTCGTTATGGAAAACGCCGGCGTCGATGGCCGCGGGATTTTGCGCCGCGAAGACGACCCGCGCCGGCGCCAGTCCATGCAGGCGCGCGACGGCTTCCGAAGCCTCGCTCGATTGCCGGGCGGGAAAGCGTTTAGGCCCCGCGGCGGCGGGGCCGCCGGCCCCGGCCAAGGCATCCCGGCCGTAGACGAAAAGATGGATCCCGCGTTTCCCATGGGCGGGGGCCAGCCGGGTATGATTGGCCGCGCCTTCGTCGCCGAACTGGTTTCCCGAGGGCAGAGGCTCATGGTGCGCGAAGCGCGGTCCCGGGAACAAAGCGCGCAGCAAAGCCGCCGTACGGGGCGCTTCCAAGCTTCGATGGACCTGCCCGGAGAGATTCGCCGGGGTAACATGGGCGCGTTTGTCCCCGGAGTCGATGGAAGGGCAGAAAGTGGCCGCATTGGCGGTCCACATGGAAGAGGCGCTATAGCATGCCGCCAGTAGCACCGGATCGGCCTTGCCCGCCTTCGCCAGGATTTCGGCATCGGAGCCGGCGAAGCCGATGCGCCGCAGCCAATCGATCTCGGGCCGCGGGAGGGGCGGGACGACCGCCTGGGCGATGCCGAGCGCGGACACGCGACGCATCTTCTCCAAGCCCTGCAACGCGGCGGCCTTGGGATTGGCGGGCTTGCGGCCGTTGGCCTGCGAAGCCACGTTGCCGTGGGACAGCCCGGCGTAATTATGCGTCGGCCCTACCAGCCCGTCGAAGTTGGCTTCCATAGACAGAGTATACGCCCTTTCGCCGATCCAGGCTGATCCGAAGTACATTTTTAGCGGCTGTTTGGCGCACCCGCTTTCGCGCCGATCGGCATCCGGAAATCTTTTTACGACGGGGTTACATGCGCCGCTCGCTGCTTGCCTTACCGATGGTTTTGCTCTTCTCCGCTTGCTTCGAAACCGCCTCGGTGGCGCCCGTCCCATTCGACACGCAACGGTCGTCATTCGATTTCCCCGCGGGCCAGACCCGGCTTATGCTCCGCTCGTTCACCGTCGAAAACCCGGACGGCAAAAAAACGACCAACCATGAACTCGGTTGGTTCCGGATCGAAAAGGACACCCTATTCGGAAATATGCCCGCCAAGGTCGTGGACTCCCGCTATTGGAATCCCTATACCGACACGGTCTTCCGCCGCAGCCAAAGGGATCTGTACGTTTTCGAGGATTCCCAGGTTTCCGTTTATACCTTCAAGACGCGCGACTGGAACGACTACATCGGCGGCTTCTCGGTCGGCCTTTTCAAAACCGCCGATGCGGACACCTTTATCTTCTCCGATCGCCAAGTCAGGCTAAAATACCCTCTTATCGAAAACCGTCCCTGGTCGGTGCGTCCAATCATCACCGACCCGTTACAACCTGGCGAAGACCTTCCCAAGGAATTCCTGGGCCTCGACACCCTGGAATTCCAGGGCCGGAACTTCGTTTGCGGGAGAATGGTCTTGCACGGGTTCGGGGGGACGCCCATCCTGACCTGGATTTCCAAGCTCGGGCTACTGAAAGCGGAAATCGACGGGTCGTATATCGTGACGGATTCCTTGGACGATTCCCTCGGGACGGGGCATAGCTACGAATCCTACTCCCTACTCGATCTGGGGATCGACTCGACGGCCGTCCCCGGCTATTTCGGGCGGTACGGGAACGGGCCTTATCCGCACGGACCGGACGGTCTTTAGGGATCGATTCCCGGCGGGAGTTTGCCGGGCAATGCCGCCTTGTCCGCCTCCATCGATGCTACGGGATAGGCGCAGTAATCCGCAGCATAATAGGCGCTCGGCCGATGGTTGCCGCTGTCGCCCACACCGCCGAAAGGCAGCTTGCCGCTAGCCCCCGTGGTGGGACGATTCCAATTCACCACCCCCGCGCGAATGCCGTCGAGAAAGGCGTCCCAGCGCTCCCGCCCATCGCTGATCAATCCCGCGGCCAATCCGTACCGCGTCCGGTTCGCTTCTTCCAGCGCCGAGGCGAACGAATCCACGCGCACGATTTGCAGCAAAGGCCCGAAGAACTCTTCGTCCGGTCGTTCCCGGGCCCCGGTAACATCCACGATACCCGGGGTCAGCAGGGCCGAGCCTGCGCTCGCGCCGCTCCCGTCCACGCCGCTCCCGCTCCCCCCGCCTCGATTCCCGCCGTCTATGCCCGCACCCGCGTGGAGCGCCAAGCGCCGCATGGGGGCCAGGATTTTCCCGCCGTCCTTCTCGAGCCTGGCCTGGGCCGCCAGCATCCGGTCCGCTGCGGCCGCGGAAATCACCGGTCCCAGGAACGGCTCAGGATTCCCGTCGGCATACCCGACGCGCAGGCGCGGCAACAATTCCCGCAAGGCGTCCAGATAACGCCGGCCCGCTTCCCCTTCCGGCACGATCAGGCGACGCGCGCAGGTGCAACGCTGGCCGGCCGTGATGAACGCCGATTGCGCGGCGATCAAGGCCGCCGCTCCGGCATCGTCGCAATCCCAGATCAAAAGCGGATTGTTGCCGCCCAACTCCAAGGCCAGGATGCGGCCGGGATGTTCGGCGGCTTGTTTCGAGAGGGCCACGCCGCCCGCGACGCTTCCCGTGAAGAAAAGCCCGTCCAGGCCCGGGTGCCCCGCCAGGGAAACGCCGGTGTTACGTCCCCCCTGCACCATGCCCAGCACGCCCGCCGGCAGCCCCGCCTCGATCCAGATGGAGGTGGTCGCCTCGCCCACTCCTGGGGTCATTTCGCTGGGCTTGTAGACCACGGTGTTCCCGGCCAACAGGGCCGGCACGATATGGCTGTGGGGCAGATGCCCCGGCAGATTGAAGGGCCCCAATACGCCCACCACTCCATGGGGGCGGAAGCGCTTCACGGCCGTGAATCCCGCTTGGGCCGAGGCCGTCTCCGCGCAGCGATCCCGGTACGCCTCGATGGAATTCCCCACCTTGGCGATCATGGTTTCCACTTCTTGGCGGGCCTCCCAGCGGGGCTTACCGGTTTCCAAGGTAATGGCGGCCGACAAGTCGGCCAAAGAAGCCTGTAATTGGGACGCGAACGCTTGCAACACCCCGATGCGTCCGTCCAGGCCTAAGGCGTGCCAGCCGGACAGGGCCGCCCGCGCCGCGGCCACGGCCGCATCCACTTGGGCGGCGTCCGCTTCGCGGCCCGTCCAGACCGCCGCGCCGGTCGCGGGCGATACCGATCGGAACTCCGGCCCTCTTCCCTCGCTCCATTCCCCACCGATGAAATTGCCTTGGCTCATGACGACTTCCCCGCCCGTAGCGGCGCGATGCGCACGGCATCGCCTTTCCGGAGATCCAGAGCTTGGGCGGTGGCGCGGGTGATTTCGATGCCCTTACCGGGCGCCAAATTCAAGGGGGCCGCGGTGGCGCGGAAGCCCTGGGTATAGGTATTGGAAATGATATACAAATCGGAGTCGATTTCCTTCGGGCTGATCTTGTGGACCGCGGAGACCTGGCTTTCGCGCACGGTGCGGATCTCATCGGTGGCGCAACTCACGATGGGTCCGCTCTCGAAGATGTCCACCATGCCCGTGAAGGCGAAGCCTTCGCTTTCCAGAAGCTTGATGGCGGGCACCGTCTCGGAATGCACCCGGCCGATCACGTCCTGGGCGGCCCGCGGCAGGAGCGGGATGTAGATCGGGTGCTTGGGCATCAGGTCGGCGATGAATTGCTTGTCCTTCATCACCAGCGCGTCGGCCTTGGGGAAATCGATCTCGAAGAAATGCCGGCCTAGGGCGTCCCAGAACACCGAGCCGCCCTTTTCGTCGATCACCCCGCGCATCTCGGCCAGCACCACCGGATCGAAAAACTCGCGATGATCGGCGATGAACATGAAACGGGACAACGACAGCAGCCGCCCGTTGGATCCCCGGCGGGCCTCGGGGGCGAGGAATAGGCTGCCGATCTCGGACGGGCCGTTATGCTCTTCCACCAGGTGCAAGGCGCGGACCTCCTTGCGCACCTTCAGCATCTTCGATTCGATGACGCCCGCGACGATGCGGTAGGCGTAAAAGGGCTCGAAGCCGCCGACCTTGGACACGATGCCCGCGGTGCCCAGCACCTTCTTCTTTTCCTGATCCTCCATCACGAAAAGGTAGGTCTCGCCGCCCGGTTTTTCCGCCATGCGCGCGAAGCCGCGTTGCGATTCCTGGATGCGTTTCCTCAGAAGATGGCGATCATGCGGTAAAGTCGTTAGGCCGAAGCTGGTCTGCGCCGACAGCTCCATCAAGGCGTCCAGATCGCCGGTGACCACGGGACGGATGATTACCATGTCAGGCGCCGCCTTGGGCCGCGGTCTCGACGAGCACGCGTTCGATGATCGGAAATGCCCTATCGATATCCGCCTCCGCGATGCCGCCCACCGGCAACAGGAAGCGGGCCTTGGCCGGCGTCCCGCCCGCGATGAAACCGATCACGCCGGCTTCGAACAGGCTTTTCAGGTACCGCGCCACGCGTTCGGGATCGCCGCCCAACGGAGTGAAAGCGATCATCCCGCCCATGCCGAAAGGTCCCGCGGCCAGATCCGGCCGCCGCCGCGCCAGGTCCCGCAGCTTATCCGTGAAATGGCGGCTCAAGCGCATGATCTTCCCGTCGTTCCCGAGCAGGCCCTGGCCCTCGATGAAATCGAGGATCGCCAAGGCCGAACGGATGGCGATGGTGGGCGCCGTGAAAGTCTGGCTGATCAGGCCGGGTTTGGGCTTGAACTCGGCGCGGATCAAGGTGGCGCAGGCTTGCGTCAGCTTGCCCAAGGTGACGATATCGGCGTACTGGTCCAGGCCGAAATGCTGGAAGGCGAACAGTTCCGAAGTGCGCCCGAAGGTCTGGATCTCGTCGAAATGGACCGCGATACCGGCGGCCTTCAGGGAGGGGATCAGGGCCCGGAAGAAATCCGCCGACCCCGGAACGTAGCCGCCGCCTTCGCCTTGGATCAATTCGAAGATCATGGCCGAATGGCGTCCGGGGTAACGCGCGAGATGCTCCTGCAAGGCCGCCACCGCCGCCGCCGTGCTCTCGGCCGGACGCGATTCGTCGTAAAAGGGCACATAGTCCACCGCCAGGGTCTGGGGCAGCCCTTGCCGGTAGGCCGGCTTATCCGTCACCTGGGAAAGAGCCAAGGTGCGGCCCGCGAAGCCATGGGCGAAGGCGAGGACCCGGTCGGACCCGGGGTTTTTCTGGAAGGCGATCTTAAGCGCGTTCTCGTTGGCCATGGCGCCGCTGCTGGTGATGAAGGCATGGGCCAGTTGGGCGCCTTTCCGGTTACCGCCTTCCAACAGGCGGCGAGCCAGCGCTTCGCTTTCCACGTTCTGCTGCAGGTTGCCCTGCATCACCGTGTTCCCCAAGGCCGCGTCCACGCCCACCGCCAGCAGGGCGGGATGGTTATGGCCCAGGTAATGCACGCCGATGCCCGTGATGAAATCGTATTTCACGCTCCCGTCAGCCAGTTCCACCAAAGCCCCGTTCCCAAGGCCGCTACCCAGGTAGGGATAGTACAACGCCCCTCCCCGCTCCGTCCCGAAGCGCGCCAAGGCGTCGAGGTAGCCCTGGCGCAATTCCGGATCGGGCGGGCGCACGCCGGTGATGCCGGCCTGCGCATCGCGCAAGGCCTCGGCCAAAAGGCGTTTCGCCTCGGTGACCCGCGCATCCGCGGCCAATGCCGCCGCCGCCAACTTGCCCATCAGCTACCGTTCCTTTCCCGACCGCGACCCGCGGAAGGTATTCACTTCCAAGTCCATTCCCCGGAGCCCAGCTTCATCAAGAGCAGCGCGGTCAAGCGCGCGCGCTCCGCAAGGCTATTCAAGTCCAACCACTCTTGCGGGCTGTGGATATCGCCGCCGCGCGCGCCCAGGGTGTCCACGTTGGGCAACCCGGCCGCCGCCAATTTGTTCCCGTCCGAAACGCCCCCGCTCGGCTGCCATTGCAAATTCATCCCCAGCTCGCGGCCGCAACCGGCCACCGCCTCCAGCAAGGCCAGCCCGCGGGGTTCCAGGGGCTTGGGCGGCGAAGTGAAGTTGCCGTGGAAGGAAAGCGCATAACCATCGCGCCGCGAGAATTCCTCCGCCTGCGCGCGTAGGAACTCTTCCACGACCCTCTGATCATCGCCGTCGCGCACGCGCAGGTTGAAGCGGGCGATGGCCAGATCCGGCACCCGATTCAAGGCACCCCCGCCTTCGATCTTGCCCACGTTCACGGTGAGGCCCCCGTAACGACGTCCCAAATGATCCAAGGCCACGATGAACTCCGCCAAGGCATGCACCGCGTTGCGGCCCAGGTGCGGATCGCGCCCGGCATGCGAGGCCCGTCCCCGCATCACCGCGGCGAAATTCCCCGATCCCTTGCGCGCCCCCACCAGGTTGCCGTCGCTGAGGCACGGCTCATAGAGAAGGCCGAAATGATTGCGCGCGGCCGCTTCCTTAAGAAGCGATAGGGATCCCGGCGAACCGATCTCCTCATCCGGGTTAAGCAGTACTTCCCAGCCTACGCGTTCCGCCCACGGGCTCGCTTCGAAAGCCTCCAGCGCATGCAGCAGGATGGCGATGCCGCCTTTGGCATCGCAGGCCCCGGAGGCCCGTAACACGTCGCCCTCCGCCCGCGCCGACGCCGAGACCGTCACGCCTTCCCCGTACACCACATCGTAATGGATCCCGAGGAACACGCGTGTCGGCGCATCGGGCCGCTTGCGGAACCGCAAGGCCTTGCCCAGAGGGAGCAGGGCCTTCTCGCCCCGGGCATCGATTGCGGTCTGAGGCTCCAAGCCGAGTTCCTCGCAAACGCCCCCCAAGCCCGCGAAGGCTTCCTTCAATTCGGCGGCCATGCGGGCGAGGCCCGCGATATCGTAGCTGCCCGAGGGGACATCGACCCAGTCGAGCACGCGCTCGCGCATGGCGGAGGCACGATCGGAAAGGGCGTCCAGATAAGGATCATAGGGGTGCATGATGGGTTCCGCCGGCGGAGGCCGCGGCCCAGCGAAACGAGCGCGGGGCTTCCTGGGATCTATAATTCCAAAAAGACCCAAGAAAGTCAAGAACGCGAAGCGAGGATGGAATGCCATTCCCATCGAATCGGAAGCGGAGCATCGGCAAGGGCGGATATGGGAAGAGCCCGGCTTTTGGCCGGGCCTCCCGTACGGGTTTTGATTTTATCGGGGAGGTACCGCATGATTATACCCGCCCCGGCGCAGGCCCCTGACCTGCTCACAAAACCAGTCTAGGGAGTGGCGGGCGAAGGCGTCCAGAGGTTTTTACTTCGGCCTTTCGAACCGCATCCGGCGTCGGCCGGACGGGGTCAAGCCGGGAGCACGGCGATTTCCGCCGACGTGCCTGAAAGGGCCGCGAAGCGTGGGGCCGCGGAGCGCGGGGCCGCGGAGCGCGGGGCCGCGAGCTTCGGAGACGCGAGTCGCGCCGTAACGGATTCAACCGCTTCGTCATCGCTGCACGGGAATAGCTGCAAGGCCAAGGCGTACACGCCCGTGCCGCCGGCGCTTGCCCCCTGGTCGATCGCTGCATCAGAGTTAGCCGATTCAGCGACCAACTCGCGAACTTCCGAACGCAAGGCCTCCAGCTTTTCGCGCAGCCGCTCCCGGCCCCGCGCCGACAACGAGAAGGACCAAACATGGTATTCGCCCGGTCCGGGATGCGGCCGCTCCAACTCGTCCAAGGCGAGGCGTAAGTTGGAGCGCGCATGCATGCGCCCGACCTCTTCCGTAAGCCGCGGGCGCCAAGCCAAGTGGCGTTCCGTCACCGCATAACCATTGGCCAGCCTTTTAATCAGCTTCAGATCCAGCAGCACCTGGATGGCTTCTTCCGCCTGGGCGGGCTCGATGCGGGGGCGGATAGCGCGGGCGATGCGGGCGGGATTGGCTTGAATGGGATTCAGCCCGATCCAATGCCAGACGACGGGATACCACCAGCGGTCGTAGAAGCGATACTCGGAATCGGCCAACGATCGAGCGCGTGAACCATGGAAACGCCCCAACCGGGATTGGTAATGGGCGCGCTCGTCGGCCGTTTTCCCCTGGTTCGCCTGCACCATCATCTCGAAATATTCCTGCTCCGCCGGCTTCAGGCCCAGGGCCTTCCCGAAGCGCAGTCGCAAACCCTGGCTCAGGTTTTTCCGTCCCTTAAGAACCGCCGAAATGAAGCTGGAGCTTGCGAGCTTGAGATGGGGGTTTCGTGAGAATACCCGCAACGAGAATTCAGGTTCGCGGGACTTACGGTACTCGAAATGGGCCAAGAGAAAGGCCCGGTAATCCTTGAACTCGAAAATGCGCGGAACCTCAGGGCGAATGGATCCCAAGCTTGTTCATCCTTCCTTATCAGATCCCGATACCACTAGTGCGCACCAAAAGTGCGCGCTTTCCAATCTAATCGGCAACCCGGGCTTGCGGGCAAAAATTATGATCAAAGCGGAGTCCCGATCGACCTCGCCAAGAGGATCGATTTTGTATTCGTCGCCATTCTGGATCATTAAAGGGAGATGCGGTTGCGCCTAAAAAGCGCATAAAACCCCTCCGCGCCCTCCCCGGGTTGCGGCAGGCGAGTAAGGCAGTCAAGTCCGGGCCGCCCCTCGGCATCTCCCCCATCTACCCTCTAATAATAAGGGCCTTCCGCGAGGCCAGGCTACTTCCGAGTCCCTATTTTTTACTGCCTGCATGAATTCCGGGAAGCGGGATTTTAGGGCGTTGCCTCCCGGAAACGGAAATTTGCCTTCCTTGGAAAAAGGCCCACCCTCCCACCCGGTCCGAGGATAGATTTGCCATGCCTTTGGGGGGTATCTAAGGGGATTTGGAAGTCCCTTTGCGTGTCTTGGCTTGGGGATCCAGGTCGTGCGCAAAAGCCGCCTTATTTTTGAAGCTATGGGGGGTATATGTTCGTTCGTTCTATCACCAGGTTGGCATTGATCGCGTCCGCAGTATTGGCCGGGGCCGGAACCGCGCGCGCGCAGGGATGCACCATGCCGGCGGAAACCGATTTCAAGGTGGTCTCCGTCATACCCAGCCGTACCATGTCCAATCCCGATGCCATGTGCGTTCTGCCGTCCGGGGAAATGTTCTTCATCGAACAATGGTCGGGCAAAGTCTGGCATTACTCGGGCGGAACCACCCAGATGATCGGAACCGTTCCCACCAATGCCGGCGCCATGGTGGAAGACGGCATGCTGGGAATCGTGGCCGATCTCAACTTCACTACCACCCACTGGCTCTATATCTATCATACTCCCGCGCAGTTGGGCTCGACCCAGGTCGATCGCTACGTCTTCACCAACAACCAGTTGAGCAATCCCAAGATGATCATCTCGCTGCCGCGTATGAAGATAGGCCAAGGGCTCGACCAGCGGCATGCGGGCGGGGGCATGTCCTGGAACGCGAGGACGGGCGATTTGTTCATGGCAATCGGGGACGATACCTATCCGGGCGACGACATCACCAAGTTCGGCGGCCGCGATCCGACCCGGGAGTACCTGACCTGCCTGAAGAGCTCGGGCAATACCAATGATCTGCGCGGCAAGGTCCTGCGCATCCACCCTATCCCGTTCCCGGATACCCAAACGCCGACCCCCGGAGTGGGCACAACCTACACCATCCCCAAAGGGAACCTATTCCCGGAAGGCACCGCCAAGACCCGGCCCGAGATCTACACCATGGGCACCCGCAACGCCTACCGCGTGAAGGTGGATTCGCTGACCGGATGGGCGTACATCGGGGAAGTGGGCGCGGACGCGGATGCGTACGATGCGGTCAAGGGACCGGCCGGCCACGACCATCTGTATATCGCCAGGGGCCCGGCGAATTGGGGCTGGCCCTTCGTCAACGGCAACGTAGAGCCCTACCCGGTCCGGAGCTACGAGACCGACTACATCGGCGCTGGGATGAAGGTCGGCGACAAGTTCGATCCGGCCCATCTGAAGAACCTGTCCAAGTTCAATACCGGCCTCACCGATTTACCCGCCGTCTCCCCTCCCGCCCTTTACTACTGCACGGGCAATACCCAGAAGGGCCTTTCCTCCAAGCTGGGCGGGGGCTCGGAAACTGCGATGGCCGGTCCCGTCTACTATTACGATCCGAACCTCACCTCGGCGGTAAAGATGCCCCCGTATTTCCATGGCAAGGAGATCTTCGGCGATTATTCCCGGCATTACGTCTGGCTCGTCACCCCGGATAGCACGGGAACCGTGACCGCCCTCGAGCGCATCAAAGCCAGCAGCCCCGACATGACGGACATCCATATCGGCCCCGACGGAACCATCTACCTGCTGGACTACGACAACGGCGGCCTGAACAGCATCCAATACACGGGAACGCAGAAGGATTACACAGCCTGCTCCTGGATCAAGCAAGGTTGCACCGATCCCAAGTTCGCCGAATACGATAAGACGGCGAATATGATGAAGCCCAACTCTTGCCTTACTGCCGCCGCCATTACTGCCCCCGAGGCCCGTTCCTCCGCGCCCATGCTTTCCCCCGTCGCTTTCGGCGCGCGGCGCTTCGTGCTGCCGGCCGGAACCACCGGCGCGGCCGCGTACAACGTGCACGGAGTCCGCGTGGCGGCGGTCCGTGGCCAGGCCGGGCAAGCCGTGGAATTGCCTTCGCGCACGGCCGATGGCGTGCTGTTCGTGAAGTTCACGCGGGATTGATACGGTTCTTGGTTCAGTCGATTGGATTCGACGCGGTCGGCTCATCGAGGAAGAGGTGAAAATGCTCAAGGGCAGTCTTTTTGGAATCGGAGTTCTCGTTTGCCTGGCCGTCCCGCATTCCGCGGGCGCCCAAGGCTTCACCCATGCGGATTCAGGCTGGGTCAAGCTTTTCAACGGAACCGATTTCACCGGGATCTATTCGCGCTCCTACAACGCGCCCGTATCGCAGACGGTGGATGCGAGTTCTTATAGCATTCTCTACCCGGGCACCGATTCCGCCGCCATCTACGTGCTCCCTACCGCCAAGGGCGGGAATATCGGCACGAATAAAACCAGCTTTTCGCATTACCGCGCGCGCGTGGATCAGCGTTTCGACGCCCTCGGGGCGAATAATAACGGGGGCCTCACCTACCATACGGATGAATCCGTCATCCGCATGCAGGGCAGTAGTTTGGCCACCGGCAATTGGCCCAGGTCGATCGAATTCCAGATGCAACAACATGAACCGGGCGCGGCTTACTCCATCCAGCAATGCACCTTCAACACCAAGGTGAACGGAGGCAATTACGCGCAGACGGGGGGAACCGCGGTAACCGTTTGCGAGACCGGCTGCAACGCCCGCAATTACGGCCCCAGCCCCACCATTCCGGAGGCCTTCAACAACGCTCCTCGCTGGCTCCGATTCGAATTGGTGGCCCGGGGAGCGGACACCGCTTGGCACTTCATCAATGACACCTTGGTTTTCAAATTGTGGAACATCCGCATTTACAACGACAAACTGAACAAGACGCCGGATGGCCCGTACGACCACGGCGGGTTGGGGCTGCAATCCGAAGGCTCGGCCATTAAATACCGCCACTTTGAAATAATGGAATTCCCGGCCGGAACGCCCATGAACGCCAATTATCTCCACCGCATTTTCATCGATCATCCCGATTCCGGGGAAACCCTGGCTCCCGGACAGCCCTTTCAAATCAAGTGGAGAACGATCGGCGCGAGCGATATCGCGAACGTGAACATCGAATACAGCACCGGATCCGGCGGATGGCAATCCATCGCGGCCGCCGCCCCGAATAACGGCAGCTATAGCTGGACCGCCCCCACTACGCCCACCGCGAATCTGCGCGTGCGCATCAGCGGTCCGGCCTGGGCTTGGGCCGATTCGAGCCGGGCCGCGAACTCGATTGGCCCGGTGGGAATCCATTCTCCCGGCCTTTCCCGCGCGATCGCATTCACCGTGGATGGCGAAGGAGCCCTTTTCACGGATTTGCAGTTGTTCTCCCAACTGGAGATTTGCGACGTGTTCGGCCGCTTGATCCGGCGTTTCCCGGTGGAAGAGAACAAGGATCTCCATTGGGATCTCTCCGACTCGCAAGGCCGCCATGTGCTTCCCGGCCTTTATTTCATACGCGCGAAGGGCGCCGCCGGCGCGCGCATGTCGAAAATCCTGGTGAAGTAAGAGAATCCATCGCCCGGCGATTGCCGGGCCCCCTCAACACATTCGCACTCAGACCCGGGATCTTCCGCGTTTTCGCCGTTTTTGGGAATTAAATATCCTTAATGGGCCGGTTTCGGACGGAATTAGGATAAAAGCGTATAATAGCAGGATACGAGGTTCATCATGAGAGTATCCCGGGAAAAGAAACAGGAAAACGCCGAACGCTTCATCGACGCCTTCGTGGCGGAGGTGCGGAAGCGCGGTTATGACGCCGTAAGCTTGCGGGACGTAGCGCGGGCCGCAGGGATGAGCGACGGGGCCATCTACAAGCATTTCCCCACCAAGGAAAAAATCCTGCTCACGTACTATGCCGTGCGGATGGACCGCCTTAAGGATCATGGGGCGAGCCTGGCAACGCGGCCGGACTACACCTTCGTCGAGCGCATGCATGCGCTGCTGGAATTCCAAATCGGCCAATACGAGGGAGAGAAGGATTTCCTGGCCAAGACCTTCCGTCCCACCTTCATCTCCGCCAGCCTGATGTGGGGCGAGGTGGCGGCCATGCGCAAGACTTACGTGGAAACCGTACGCGGCCTGCTGGCGCAAGCGGAGGCGAAAGGGGAGATCCCCGCCCTCGCGCTGCCTTACGTGGTGGAGGAAATGGTCTGGTGCCATTACGTGGCGGTGATGCTGTATTGGCAGCGGGACGCTTCGGATCGGCACGACGATACGACCCAATTCATCGACCGCACCCTGAAGGTTTTTTCCGCGGTGGTGGGCGGCCCCCTATTGCCCATGGCCCAGGACCTGGTGGGCTTTCTGATCAACCGGCACTTGATGCCGCTGCTGATGGAGTTGGGCGGCGTGAAACCCGGGGCCACGTGGTCGAGCCAGCCTTTCCCGGGTCCCGACGCTGCGGGAAAAACTTCCGGCGGGGCCGGCGGGACGCGCGCGAAGACGGCGGCAACAGCCGTGAAAGCGGCCGGAACGAGGGCGGGCAAAGACTCCAAGCGAAGGCCGGCGAAGCCGGGTAATAAAGGCAAGCGCTGATGGCCGATAAACGCCGGGCGATGCCGCTTTCCAAATTGGCCCGGGCGGGGGTGGCCGGCCGCCTTGCCGTATCATCGGCGTTACGGTCCCTCGATCCCCGCAAGCGCAGCCAGGAGGAGGAATGGACGGCGCGCGGCCAAGCCTTCTTCGCCGCCTGCGCCCGCCTGAAGGGGCTTCCGCTGAAACTCGCGCAGATGCTAAGCCAGGAGGAGGAACTGCTGCCGGAGGAATTCCGGCGCGAACTCTCCAAATCCTGTTACCAGTCCCCTCCCATGAACCGCGCCCTGGTGCGCCGCGCCATCGAGGCCAACCTGGGGGCCGGTCCCGAATCCCTGTTCCGCGAATTCGCGGAGACCCCTTTCGCGGCCGCCAGCCTGGGGCAGGTGCATCGGGC
This sequence comes from Fibrobacterota bacterium, assembly GCA_019509785.1. Classification (NCBI taxonomy): domain Bacteria; kingdom Pseudomonadati; phylum Fibrobacterota; species Fibrobacterota bacterium. The sequence continues at coordinate 176,839 of JAEKLQ010000025.1, forward strand.
CGTCGCCAAGGACGGGCGCGCGCTCGCGCTCAAGCTGCAATATCCCGGCATCGCCCGCACCGTGCGCAACGATTTGGCCGTGGTCGCCGGCTTCGCATCCGCCCTGCCTTGGCTCAAGGAAGTGGAGTCGGCCTGGACCGAGGTGGCCGAGCGCATGGTGGAGGAACTCTCCTACCTCGAAGAAGCGCGCTGGACCGCCTGGTTCCGCGAACACATGGGTATCCCCGGAGTTACCGTGCCGCGCGTGTATCCCGAATTCGGATCGGATACCGTGCTGTGCACCGAATTCATGGAAGGGGAGCACCTGGCCGAATGGCTGGCGCGCGATCCTTCCCGGGCCGATCGCGATGCGCTGGCGGCGCTGTTGTGGAAGGTCTTCCTGCGCTCGGTGTACGAATTGGGCGCCCTCAACGCCGATCCCAATCCCGGGAATTTCCTCATCCGTCCCCGCGCCGACGCTCCCGGGCCGGAACTTGTCCTTTTGGATTTCGGTTGCGTAAAAACCGTGCCGGAAGGTTTTACCGACAAGCTGCGCGGGATGTTCGCGCGTATCTCCCGGGGCGCCCCGCCCGCAGGGCATTCCCTGGTGGAAGAGTACGCCCGCCTCGGCACCTTGCGGATCACGGATCGCCGCCAGGACTTCACCGATCTCGAGGCGCGCCTGCGATCGATGGGGGAATGGGTCATGCGCCCGTATCGGGGAACTAGCGGACGCGGGGGCCCCTTCGACTTCGGCGCAGCCGGGGATTATTTCAAGGCCTGCCGCACGGAAGCCTGGGAGCTGTTCCGCAGCGTGAAGGGCGTGCAGTTTTCGCCGGATTTCGTTTTCCTCGACCGGGCCCGTTACGGGCTCTACCGCATTTTCCAGCGCCTGGGCGCCCGCCTCGATATGGCCAATGCCCTGGAAGGCATGCCCTGAACCGGAGCGAACCCGGATCGTAAACACCATCGGCTTTGGTGCATTCCATCCCGGCGGGAAGGAATTATGTTTTCCAGCCGCGCTCCACCCCGACCGGCGCCCTGGCGCCGAATATGCGAAAGGCCCTATGGAACCCGATTCCGTACCTGATTCCGTACCCGATCCCATCCAAAAGCACGACACCGACCTCGCCGCCCATCTCGCTCCCGGAAACATGCAATTCGCGCAAGTCGCGGGTTTGGTTTCCTGCCTGGCGATGGCGGTGCTTTGGGGCTTGATCACCTACGCGGGTAATCTCGTGATCGGCTATTTCGCGATCGCGGTCGGCCTCGCCGTCGGCGCTTCCGTACGTTTCGTCGGGAAAGGCAGCGGCACGGCCTATGCCGTAACGGCCGGAGCGTACGCCCTTTTGGGCTGCATGCTGGGCAACCTCATGTGCATCGCCTTCGCCATCGCGCATCAATCGGGCTACTCCCTCGCGAAAATCCTCTTCGTCGTGGACTATGGCCAGCTCTTCGGCATCTACCTCAATGATTTCGACGTGCACGACATCATCTTCTACGCCATCGCATTCTCCTCGGCCTTCAAAATCGCGCTCAACCCGATGTCCAAGGATGAGCTCGACTATGTCCTGGAAGCCAAGGGGATAACCGTGCAACCGCGCAAATCGCGCCGCCGCTAAGGTTCAGAGCTGAGGGCCCAGAGCGGAGGGTCCCGGCAAGGTAGGTCCGGTCCCTCGGCTCCGATCCTCCCGAAGCCCGGTCTGTCGCTTTTTTTTATGTTAGCCCCTTAATGCCCCAAGCCATGGGGCCGTAAGGGCCGAAGTCCCCGGCCCGCCAGGATAGGCCCTATGTTCACCCATCTCGACGCATCCGATCGGCCCGCCATGGTGGACGTCTCCGGCAAGGCCCCCACGCGGCGCGAGGCCACGGCCCGGGCCCTGGTCCTGTTGCCCCCGGAGGTTTCCATCCATTTCCGCGACGGCGAAATCCAGAGCAAGAAAGGGCCGGTCTTCCAAACCGCCATCCTGGCCGGGACCATGGCCTGCAAGAAAACCGCCGACCTGATCCCCCTCTGCCATCCGCTCCCCTTGGACAGCATCCAAATCCGGATCGCGATGGGAGAAGGAGACGCCGCGGCGATCGAATGCCGCGTATCCTGCCATGGCCGCACGGGGGTGGAAATGGAAGCCTTGACCGGCGCCAGCGTGGCGGCGCTCACCCTGTACGACATGTGCAAGGCGTTCTCCCATGCCATCGTGATCTCCGAGGTGCGGTTGCTGGAAAAGACGGGCGGCAAGTCCGATTTCCGCGCCATCCTTCCCGGCATGGCCATGGAGGGACGGGCCCAGGATGCGCTCGCCGCGGAAGGACACTCCCACGAGGGACGCGTATCGGCCGGTCGCGATCCCGCCGATTGAGGACGGACATGAGCGTTCCCGATCGCCACGCCCATCGCGGCTCCAAGACCCCTGCCCGTCCGCCGCTGCCCCCCGAGATTCCCGTCTATGGCCCTTCACCGGCCGCGGTCCGCGCGGTGGTCGAAGGACTGCTGCGCGCCTTTCCATCCGACCTGCGCATCGGGCTGATGCAAGGATTCGGGTACGGGGCCGGTCTATACGGGGCCGCCGGGTCGGGCGCGAGCTCCGGAATCAATCCGATGCATCCGCAATCCTCTTCCCCATCCCCTTCGCGGAGCGTCCGCGTGGATGCCCCGGACTGGGACGCGCGCGAACGGCGGGCCGCGCTCGCGGCTTGCGATCTGATCCTGTCCGAAGGGCGCCCTTCCGCCGAACGCCCGGGCCTGCTGGTCCTGGATGACGCCGCCCAGGGTAACATAGACGTTACCGGAGGCCCGGTCCCGTCGCTATTGGCTTGCGTGGGGGCCGCCCGGCCCGCCGGGCTCCCCCCGGAAATCCCGGTGATCCCCGCCGATCGCCCGGAGGCCTTGGCCGCTTTGGTGCTGGAACGCTTGCGCGCCCAAGCCGCCCCCCTCTACGGACTGGTGCTGGGGGGCGGCCGCAGCGAACGCATGGGTACTGACAAGGCCGCCCTGGCTTATCACGGAAAGCCCCAAATCCGGCATAGCCTGGAACTGCTGGAGCCGCTCTGCGCGCGCGCCTTCGTATCCTGCCGCGCCGAACAGGCCGCCGATCCCGTCTTCGCCGGCCTTCCGCAAATCCACGACGCCTTCCTCGGCATGGGGCCGATGGGCGGGATCCTTTCGGCCCTGCGGGCCCATCCGGGCGCGGCCTTCCTGGTGATCGCTTGCGACTTGCCATTCCTGGATGCGGCCACCCTGGAGTCGCTGGCGCGCGGCCGGGAGCCCTTACGCGCTGCGACCGCCTTCGCGGGCCCGCAGGACGGTTTGCCCGAGCCCTTGTGCGCCATTTACGAACCGAGGGCCTATGCGCGCGCTTTGCAGCTGTTGGGGCAAGGGGTGGATTGCCCCCGCAAGTTCATCCTCAACTCTTCCGCCGCTATATTGACGGCGCCCGACATGCGCGCCCTGCGCAACGTGAACGATCCCGGCGATTACCGCGAGGCGCTGGCGTCCATCTAAGTCGCGCGAGGCTATCGCCTGCGCGACAGTTCCAGGTACGCCTTCCATTTATCCGGGGCATAGAAAATAGCACTGCCTTCTTCCGTCCCCGTCGCCAACCAACGGACCTCGTCGAGGCAGAGAAGACGAATCGTATATCCCCCGCCCGCCAGGGATGCGGGACTCAACCCGGCTTTCATGGCTGGAATGGTATGGAACAAGAAGACGGTATCGCCCCGCACCTCCGAATGGAACTTCACTTCGGGGACATCACCCATCGGCGCCGAAACCAGTTCCCGGCGCGCTTCCCCCCGTGTTTCCACGATGGCAAGGAAGGTTTTGCCCTCCGCGTCGGCCCGCATTTCCTTGACCAAAAGCCCGGTAGCGTCCGGCAGCAACGCGATGCGCTCCGAGTAGATGACCTTCATCGCCTCCTTGCATCCGTTCGGAAGCAGGAAAAGCCCCAGCCAAAGCAGGGACGCAGCCGCTTCCCGGTGCCATTTCATGTTTCCTCCGGATGCGGCTGGATGATGTTTGACCGCGAAGCTAAGCCTAGAAATCGCGCCCCGGGTCCTCCAGGCCCGTCAGGGTGGAACCCGTCCGCCGCCTGTCCTATAATAGCGGCATGCTCCGGGCCGCCCTATTCCTGTTCTGCTTGCTCTGGGCTTTCGCCCCCGCGCGCGCGGGCGTGCTGGGGGACGACGTCAACGAGGACGAGGCCCACGATTATAACGGCCTGCCCCGTTGGCGGCTGGGCCTCGAGACGGGTTATAGCCAGTGGATCTACAATCCCGACTCCCTCTACCCCTCCTATGAGCGGTACATCAACACCCTGGAGACAGGTTGGGACTTCTCCGCGCAGGCGGCCTGGTTCCCGTGGCCGAAGGGCGGCATCGGCGCCGAGTGGATCTGGTTCCTGTCCAAGACGCAGCGCAACGGGGTGCGCGTGGATTCCGCCGGGACGACCTTGGATCTGAACGACCGCGTCTCGGAAGTCTACTACGGCCCGGTCTTCCTGAGCCGGGTGCGCTTCGGCCGCTTCGGCATGCTGGTGGGGGCCTTCGGGGCCGGCTACCTCGATTTCCATTACGATTGGACCGCGAACGGAAAGCCGTACCGGGTGGCGGCGCATACCATCGCCGTGGTGCCCGAGATAGGCTGGGAATATTCCTGCTATCGCCTGGTCAGCGTAGGCATCAATGCGCGCGCGGTGTTGGCCGATCTGAAGGACTACACCTTCAACGGGAAGAAAGTGTCCTTGAAGCAGCCCGACGATCCGCATTACTGGAACGTAATCGGGATGACGCGCTTCGAGCTGAATGCGGGGATCCGCTTCGGGCTGGATTGACTTACATGTCCTGCCAGAAACGGAAATGCTTCGTCTCGATGTCGTGCAGCGACGGCATGGGGAAGAACTTGTGCTTCTTCTGGCCGGCGAACATGAACCCGTGGCGGATCATCTTGAAGCTGATCTGATCCAATGGGCAGAATAGCGCCAGGCCCTTCGAGCGCTTCTCCGGCTTGATCTTCATCTGCAAGATGGCGTCGCGAAGCTTGGAAGGATGGAGGAAAGGGAAGGGCGCCTGCATGAAAGGGTTCTTCTCGAAGTTGGCGAGGAATTCGTCCACGTTCAACTCTATCTGGCTGTAGAAGAGCTGCGGGCATCCCTTGGAGGTGCCGGGCAAGGTGATGTACTTGCCGAACTCCACCATGTCGTACGGGCTCAAGACCAGCATGGAGAGCGGGGCGATTTCCGCGAAGGTGCGCAGGAACCCCGACTGATGGACCTTATCGTACTCCGCCGGCTTCAGCTCCAGCAAATGGGCTTCGGCGGTCGAGAGGTAGATGCTCTTGATCATGTCGAAATCCATATGCTCCATCACGCGATAGGAGCAGATGAACTTGGTATGCTTCGGGCTGCCGTCCTCGTGGGGCACGAGCGCCTTGAGGCCCCCGTCGATGTCGAAATAGGGATTGCGGAAATTGATGTCGATGTCGGCGAAGACCAGCTTGCCCGAGTAATGCCGGATCGATCCGATCAGGTAATGGCGCGCGAAGGCTTCGGGCGCGAGCTGGGAGGCCACCAGGGCCTGGTTGGGATAGAGGATCTGGTATAGACGGTTTTCGTAATGCATCAGAGCCCCCAGAACAGTTTCAGCATCGGGGCGATGACCACCGACATCACGCCCATCAGCTTGATTAGGATGTTCAAAGAAGGTCCGGCGGTGTCCTTGAAGGGATCGCCCACCGTATCCCCCACCACCGCGGCCTTATGGGCGTCCGAGCCCTTGCCCCCGCCGACCCCGCTTTCGATGGTCTTCTTGGCGTTGTCCCAGGCGCCGCCGGTGTTGCTCATGAATATAGCCAAGGCCACCCCCGACGCGGTCACCCCGGTCAGGAATCCCATCAACATGTTCACCCCGCCCAGGAAGCCCACCGCCACGGGCGACAAGATGGCCAGTATGCCCGGCAGGATCATCTCCTTGAGGGCGGCCGTCGTGGAGATGTCCACGCAGCGGGAGTAATCGGGCTCGGCGGTGCCTAGCATAAGGCCGGGGATGGTGCGGAATTGGCGGCGCACTTCTTCGACCATGGCGAAGGCGGCGCGTCCCACCGCCATCATGCACATGGACGAGAAGAGGTAGGGAACCATTCCGCCTAGCAAGAGTCCCACCAGTACCTTGGGATCGGTGATTTCGATGACGTCGACGCCGACCTCGGCCTTGAAGGCGGAGAAGAGGATGACCGAGGTGAGGGCGGCCGATCCGATGGCGAAGCCTTTGCCGATGGCGGCGGTGGTATTGCCCACCGCGTCCAGCTTATCGGTGGTGGCGCGCACGCTGGGAGGCAATTCGGACATCTCGGCCAGGCCGCCCGCGTTGTCGGCCACGGGACCGAAGGCGTCCACCGCCAATTGGATCCCCAAGGTGAGTTGCAGGCCCACGGTGGCGATGGCCACGCCGAACAGGCCGGCCAGGTTGTAGGAGAGCAGCACGGCGGCGCCCATGGTGACGACCGGGAGCGCCGTGGAGATCATCCCCACGCCCATGCCGGTGATGAGGGTGGTGGCCGCGCCAGTCTCGCAGGCTTTCACGATGGCGTTAACGGGCGCCTTATTGGTCCCGGTGAAGTATTCGGTTATGTAGCCAATGATGTTGCCGGCGGCCACGCCTACCACGGTGCACCAGAAAAGTTGGCCAGCCGTGGAGCCGTCGTTGAAGGAATGCCCGTTGAGAGCGCCGTAGAAGATGGGGTAGCTGAAGAGCGCGGCCAAGACGGAGGCGACGAGCGAGCCCCGGTTCAATGCCGCTTGGGGCGATCCGCCCTCCTTCACGCGAACGCACTGGATGCCGATGGCGGAGGCCACCGCGCCGGCCGCCGCCAAAACCAGGGGTAATAAGGCCAGGCGGATCTTGATGATGTCATCGGCCTGGGCGGCCAGCCCCAGGATCATGCAGCCCAGCACCGAGGCCACGAAGGATTCGTAAAGATCGGCGCCCATGCCCGCCACGTCGCCTACGTTGTCGCCCACGTTGTCGGCGATGGTCGCCGGATTACGGGGATCGTCCTCGGGGATGCCCGCCTCTACCTTGCCCACCAGATCGGCGCCGACGTCGGCGGCTTTGGTGTAGATGCCCCCGCCCACCCGGGCGAAAAGGGCGATACAGGAAGCCCCCAGGGCGAAGCCGGAAAGGATGGGGAGGATCTCATGATCGAAATTGCCCGGGTCGCGCCCGAAGATGTGGATGGTCGCGAAAATGATGCTGGTGATGCCGCAGAGGGCGAGGCCGACTACGCTCATGCCCATCACCGAACCGCCGGCGAAGGAAACCTTGAGGGCGTGGTTGAGGCTCACGCTGGCCGCCTCGGTGGTGCGCATGTTGGCCTGGGTCGCGATCTTCATGCCGAAGAATCCCGCCACCGCCGAACAGGTGGCCCCGATGGCGAAGGTGACGGCTTCCCAACGCAGTACGCCCTTATTGCCGAGCAGTAAGAGGGCCGCGGCCGTAATCACGACCGGCACCAAAACCTTATACTCGCGGAACAGGAACGCCATGGCGCCCTTCGCCACATAACCGCCGATCTTTTTCAGCTTGGGGTTCTCGACCGGAATGTTGAGGATCCATTTGGACTTGTAGAATGCGAAAAGAAGCGCGAAGATGCCGCCCATCATCCCCAGGGCCAGGGGCAATTCTATATCGAGATCCATTGGTCCTTTCCGGTGAACAACCTGGTTTCCGGTTTAATATAACCCGTGACGTTTCGTTATTTGCGAATTTTATTGATTTTAGATTTTTTCCCGCCCGCCAAACAAGAACGAATCGCACCGATATTCGGGGAAAATGACTTTTTTATGCTTGACCTGGGGGTTATACTTTGGGACCGATGCGCCTTGGCTTCACTTCATCCCTTATGCTCATAACCGTTGTCCTGACGGCAACGTCGCAGGCAGAGCCTTCTGCTTTCCCGCGCCTCTCCTCGCAAACTTCCGATGCTCCCACGGGCCCGCATCCGGGCCTGCCTTTCGAAGTCTCGCCCACGGTGGGCTTCATGGGAGGGAGCGCGTTGCTGGGCGTCCGCGCCGGCATGGGCAGCCCGGTCTCCTTGGAGCTTTCCGCCGAGCAGGTCATCGGTCGCGCGGCCACCTTGTATCCCCTGACCTTCAACCTGGCTTACGATTTGAACCTCGACTCCCGCGCCATCCCGTACGGCATCGTGGGCGGGGGCCTTTTCCTGACCGTCCCCCTCAATACGGTTGGCGACGAAACCGTCTCTTCGGTAGGCATCGAATTCGGAGGCGGCCTGAAATACTTCATCACCAATTCCATCGGCATCCGCTTCGAGACCAAGCAATTGTTCACCCGCGTCCGGAACAAGGCGGATGATCGCCAGGAATTGCTCATCTTCCAATCGACAAGCCTGGGGGTGGTGTTTGCCTTCGGTTAGACTCCTACGGGCGCTTCCGCCCGCCCTGCTCGGGCTGATGCTCTGCGCCTCCGTCGCGGAAGCGGCTCCGCGCCGCGCCTCGCCCAAGACATCCGTGGCCAAGCCGGAGACGGTCTACGTCGCCGCCCCGACTCCGCCGCCCGAGCGGGAGATGCGTACGCCGGAGCCCGCGCGCGAGCCCGCGTCCCGCCGTACGGAAGCCGCTTTCAGCAGCCCTTTACGGGATTACGCGCAGGCCGTGGGAGGCTATGCGGGGTTCTATGTCGCCGATGTCCTGGGCACCAATCCTTTCGGGATGGGCTTCCTGGAATACTACCCTGTCGGGATGCCCTTCTTTTTCCAATTCGACTGCGGCGCGGGCACGGTGCAATCGGGCTTTTCCAAGGACGTGGTCGGGGGCGATCTCTTCACCCATAACTTCCTGCTCTCCCTGGACGCCTTGGGGGGCTATAGCCTCTCCGGCCAGACCAGCGGGTCGGGGCGCGGGGGCGGCCTGTTCCCGTTCTTCCTGGCCGGGATCACGGCCTTCTGGCAAGGCGGGCTGCCCATCCTGCAGAAATCCGTCCCCAATATCGGCGGCGTGATCGGGTTCGGAAACCGCATGCGCATCCCTTTCTTCGCCGCGGGCCGGGATTGGGCCTTGAATTACGTGGTGCGCGACAACATCTACTCCCAGAAGATCCGGACGACGCCGTCCCTCACGCAGAATTTCGCCCTTTTGATCGGGGTACAACGATACTGGTAACGGCGCCGCGCGTGGGCGCGGCGCGGACTTCGCCGCCGGAGCGCGGAGGGCGGGGCAACGGGGAATACAAAGGAGGGTGCCATGCATCGAAGCAAGCCTAACGTGCGGACGATGTGGACGGGAGCCTGCGCTGCCTTGGCGGCGGCCTGCCTGTCTTCGTGCCTGGAGCCGGCGGACCAGATCCTGGAGCGGTACGGGGAAGGCCGCATCGTGTTCGTCAAGGATCCCTCGGTAGGGAGCAACGCGAACCGGGACATCGCCATGGCGGCCAACCCGGACGAGTTCCATCCCGGCACCGATCTCATGCTGCTGTCCCCCATCTCGCCGACGGGCAAGCTCACCAACCTCACCGCGCAATGGACGCGGGCGGCGGAGAATCCCGCCGACTGGGGCGCCGCGCAGGATCCGGAAGCCTCCTTCGACGGCCAGCGCATCCTGTTTTCCATGCGGGTTGCGCGCACCTCCACCAACCGCAACGAACATTGGGGCCTTTACGAAATCAACGCGGACGGGACCAACCTGGTGCGGCTCACCCTGCCCGATACCGGGGACGATTTCGATCCCGCCTACATCGACAGCACCCACATCGTCTTCGCTTCCACGCGCAAGCAGATCGTGGACGAATACGAACGGCGCGTGTCGCCCCAGCTCTTTACCGGCGTGAAAGGGGCGGACGGCCGCCTGGATAGCGTCAGGCAAATCACCTTCAACCAAAGCCATGATCAGAATCCGTTCGTGCAATCGAGCGGGAAGATCATCTTCACCCGCTGGGACCACTTGGGCGATCCCAATAAGATGCCGCTCTTTTCCGTCAATCCCGACGGCTCCGGCCAATTCGTGCTCTACGGCGCCGATGAGACCTTCGGCCCCGGTAACACAAGCGGCAGCCGCACCTTCATGGAAGCGCGGGAGCTGCGGGACGGCGGCTTGGTGGCTTCGCTCATGGAGCGGACCTCGGAATTCGAAGGCGGGGCCATTTGCATCATCGATCTGTCCAAGTTCACCTCGCCGCCCCAGGTCATCACCGGACCCGGCACCCCGTACAACGACAACCAGAAGTCTTCCATCTTCAAGACGCCCTATCCGATCATGGACGGCGGGACGGAACGGATCCTGGTGGCGCAATCGGCGCACGAAACGGGCGGCAAGGACGACATCGTCAACTACGATCTGTTCATCATGGATAAGGACGGCTCGAACCTCAAGCTCGTCTATGCCGATCCCAACTCCAACGACTATGATCCCGTGGTCCTGGCCCCGCGCAGCCTTGCATGGAACCCGTACCATATGGATAACAACGTGGCCCAGAGCCTCAAGGCGAAGGCGGGCACCGGCTTCTTCTTCGACGCCAACGTCTACAGCCGCCAAGACGACGGGCAGCTTAAAGGGACCGATCTCGACGGCAAGGTGAAATACCTGCGCGTGCTGGCGGCCATCCCCACTCCCGCGCATTGCGGCGATTGCGGCCAGAGCATGGGCCATACTTCCTTCGAACGCCAACGCGTGCTCGGCTATGCCGACGTGCAATCCGACGGATCCTTTGCCATCGAGGTGCCTTCCAGCACGCCCATGCACGTCCAGACCCTGGACGAAGACGGCCTGATGCTCGTCAACCAATTGCAATGGATCGACGTCATGCCGGGCGAGCGGCGCATGTGCACCGGCTGCCATGGCGTACGCGAAAAGGATCAGGACATCAAGCATTTCACCATCGCGAACGACACCGTGTACTTCCATCGCTCCGAAACCGACTCCGTGGGCTTCCTGGCCAACTTCTTCAGCGCCCAGAAGGTCACCGCGCATCCCGCGGCCCGCACCGATACCGTCGACTTCCAGCCGGCCAAGGGTGATACGGGCGCGTCCAAGAACATGACCGTGCAAGGCATCTTCGATTCCAAATGCGTCTCGTGCCACGGCGCGGCCAACGCCGGGACCCAAGGCGGCGGCCTGGTGCTGGAATTCGATCCCGCCGATACCGCGCGGACCAATCACGGCAGCACCAACGTCTATGAGACGCTCACCACCGGCGCGCATTACCAGACCGCCGCCGCTTCCGGCGACCGCAACGCGAAGATGGATTACGCGACGGACAACGGGGCGCGCCAAAGCCCGCTGGCCTGGGTCCTCTTCAACCGGCAGCTGACGAACAAGACCCAGAACCTGTTCCGCACGCCCAGTTACGACCATACCGTCCTGTGGGAAAAGGACGCCGCCGGCCATATCGACATTTTCTCCAAGGGCAATACCGATTTGCGCACCCTGGTGGAATGGATGGATATGGGCGTACAATTCATGAATACCGTGGGCCACCGGTAGGCCCTTCCAGGAGAAGCATGTCCGTCCTTCGCGTTTCCGTTTACAATTTCCTCTTCGCGGCTGCGACCCTGAGCGCCGCGTTCGCCGGGCCCAAGCCCGGCGCGCCCGCCCCCGGGTTCGAGCTTCCGCACCTCCTCGACGCGGGCGAGGCCGGCCTCAAGGATTATTCCGGCAGCGTGGTGGTGCTCGACTTCTGGGCCTCATGGTGCGCGCCCTGCGCCAAGACCCTGCCCCGCCTTTCCCGGATGGGCGCCGGCCACCCCGGGCTGGCGGTTTTGGCCCTATCCATCGACGAGGACAAGGGCAAGGCCCTGGACTTCCTGGGCCGCAAGGAAAAAGCCAACCCCAGCCTTACCTACCTGCACGATCGCAACCGCGCGGTCGCCGAGGCCTACGATCTGGACGGCATGCCGTCCCTGGTCATCGTCGATCGCAAGGGCCTGATCCGCTACCGCCACGATGGCTATACGGAATCCGATTTCAAGGTGATCGAGGCCGAGATCGCCGCCGTGATGGGAGGAACATGAAAGCCGCTCCCCATGCCGCCGCTGCGGCGGCCGCCGCCTCTTCCGCGGCCACCGTTTTTTTGTCGGCCGCCGCCTGGACGACCGCCGCCCTGCTTACCCTCGCCTTGGGCGGATGCGCCAACGTGAAGCCGTACGAGCGCGAGAAGTTGGCCGATCCGATCATGAATCTGCAGGATGTCCTGAGCAAGCAAAGCATAGAGCAGAAATTGTTCTCCACCCGCGAGGCCGGAGTCGGGGGAGGCAGCGGAGTCGGGGGCGGATGCGGTTGCGCGAAGTAGGCGCCGCGGCGGCGCTTTGCATCGGCCTGTCGGCGGCGATCGCCCGCGCCGATCGGATCGAGTACGATGCTTACCCTTTTTCGGACACCAAGCACAACAAGGTGGCGACCACGGCTTTCTCGCTGGTGAAGACCGTGGTCGAAAAAACCCGGATCATGCTGGATATCGAGCTGGACCAGACCACCATCCCGCCCTTGGAGACCGATGGGACTACGGGGGCCTCGCGGCCGGCCCGGCAGAGCAAATCATCCTTCCTCAAGAATCGCGGACAGCTCATCGCCGGTTTGCAACGCGACCTCTTCGGGAATACCGAGATCTCGGCCAACTACTACTTCAGCCAGGAAGTCGATTACCGTTCCCAAGCCGTGATCGGGGGACTGAGCCAGAGCTTTGCGGAAAAGAATTTCACGGTCGAACTGACGGGCCAATACCAGTTGGATTCCGTGGGGGAAATCCTCGGCACCGGTTCCCTGCTGAACCGCCTCAAGGAGGTCAGTAAAGGATCGCTGCGGATCACCCAGTTGCTCTCCCCGGTTTCCTTCGTCCGCATGGGCGTCGATGGCCAGCGGGACGAAGGGTTCCTGAGCGATCCCTACCGGAAATCCGTACAGGGAAAAGACACCGTGCCGGAAAGGGTTCCCGACATGCGCTACCGAGGCGCGGGTTGGATCGAATACGATCGCTACCTCACCACCCTGGCCGCTTCGTGGTCGGCCGAGTACCGCTATGCCTTCGACGATTGGAACCTGGCCTCCCACATGCTTTGGCTCAAGTTCAACAAGTACGTCACCCCCGACTGGATCCTGACTACGCAATACCGGTACTACATCCAATCCGGGATCGATTTCGGGGACTATGCGGCCGGGAATCCCGGGCTCTATTTCGCACCCGATGATCCCAAGCTGAAGGACGGGGAATACCACTTCCTGGGCCTGGGCGTCACCTGCTACCTGCGGGCCTTCTGCCGCAACCATCCCAGCTGGGATTTCCTGCGCCATACCTCGGCGGCGCTCAAATACTCGCGCTACTTCAACGACGCCGCCGCCGAAAACGCGTTCGCCGGCAACCTCCTGGAAAGCAGCCTGGCCTTCGAATTCTAGGGGATCCGTAACCTTCGGGTCGCCCGTAACTTTCCCGTTACGGGTCTCGCGTCACTTCCGCAGGGCCGCCTTGCGCAGGCGCTTCAAGTGGCCGATATGTTCGCCTTCATGGGCGATCAGGAACGGCAAGGTTTCCCCGGCGGTCGACATGGTCACGTTCATCAGCTTGTACGGCTTCGCCAAGGGCCGGTCCAATCGATCGGCCACCGCCGCCGGCAAGGCCGCCAAATGCCGACGGGCCTGCGCCAACAGGGTATCCCAATCCGGCGCCAGGGAATCGTAATCCCGGTCGGGACGGGTCCCCAAGCCGAAATAATCCCGGTAGCCGGGAAATGGCGTCGGTACCCCGCACCAGGTGTACAGGGTCTCCCCCTGGGTGTAGAGGAGATGGCCTAATTGCCAATGGAGATGATTGGAAAAGCCGACCGGAAGGGTCAGGGCGACGTCTTCGGATAATCCCTCCAGGAATTTGAGGGCGAAGCGCCTTAAATCGCTGAAATCCTTCAATAAAACGGCATATTCCAAGCCCATCTTGTTCCTCTCGCCTCTTTCAACATCTATCCACCAAGGTGAGGGCGAAACTCGGCGCCAGCCTGTGGATAAATTGTGGAAATGCCGCTTTCCCGCGGGAAACCGCGGTTATTCTTCCCCATCCGTCCAATTTTGGGTGCGTCCCTGTTTCTTCCGCGACTGATGGCTTTTGGCCTTACGGGAAGCCCGCTTCGCCCCCTTGGGCACGCGCGTGGTCTTACGGGGCTTGGGCCGCGCATTCAAGGCCGCCACCTTCTCGCGTAGCTTCCGCAGGCAGATCAGCTTGTTCTGGAACTGGCTGCGCTCTTCCTGGCAGGTCACCACGATCCCGCTCGGCAGATGGCGCAGGCGCACCGCGCTTTCGGTCTTGTTGACGTGCTGCCCGCCCTTGCCGCTCGATCGAAAGGTCTCGACTTCGCATTCGTCCAGGAGGTCCTCATCAGTCTCGGGCAGGATGATGCGCGGAGGCGGAGGAGGAGGCGCGGGAGGGGGCTGTGGCAGCGGGTCCATGGAGGTACAAGATAATTCCGCGCGGATACTTCCGCCCGCGCCGGGGCGGTCCCAAAAAGCGACCGGACCCCGTGATCTAGCGGATCGGAGGGATTAAATTAAGGCGCCGCGGCGGGCCCCGCGGAGCATAACGGCCTAACACCTAGGACCGCATCTAGGTATTTTGACATCTCCGGTGGTACAATGGGACATATAGAACCGAACACCTCGAGCCTGGGCTTCGTGGAAGCCCTCTACGCCGATTACTTGCGCGATCCCGCCTCGGTTCCCGAGGATTGGCGCGCCTACTTCCAAGGACTCCCCGCCGAAACTTCCGGGGCCGCTTTCCGCGCCCGGCCCCAGCTCGGGCCCAGCCTCAACGCCCCCGGGCTTTTCGCGACCGGGGCCGCCGCGGCGCAGCTCAACGGGAAGAACGGCAGCAACGGCCATGGGCCGATCCCCGGTACGGAGGGCAATCCCGCCAGCATCGCCGCCCTTCAGGATCGGGCCGACCAGATGGTGCGCGCCTATCGCGTGCGCGGCCATCTCTTCGCCCGCATCGATCCGCTCGGCCTGCCGCCCAAAGGCAATGTGTCGGATCTGGAGCCCGGTTATTTCGGTCTGGCCGAAAGCGATTTGGACCGTACGGTATCCGGCATCACCATCCAGGGCCCGAACAGCCTCACGCTGCGTCAGGTACTGGAGCGCATGCACAATACCTATTGCCGCTCGGTGGGCGTGCAATACATGCACATCGACAGCCCGGAGGTGCGCGCCTGGCTGGCCGCGCGCATGGAAGGCACCGAGAACCGCATCAACCTCACCCGCGAGCAGCAGCTCGGCATCCTCACCCGCCTCACCGACGCCGTCCTCTTCGAAGAGTTCATCCAGAAGAAGTACCTGGGGGCCAAGAGCTTTTCCCTGGAGGGCTCGGAGAGCCTGATTCCCCTTTTGGATCTCGCCATCGAAAAGGCCGGCGAACAGGGCATCAGCGAAATCGTGCTCGGCATGGCCCACCGCGGCCGCCTCAACGTCCTCTCCAACATCATGGGCAAGAACCCGCGCGACATCTTCGCCGAATTCGAGGACGCCGATCCGCTCTTCCAGCTCGGGCGCGGGGACGTGAAGTATCATCTGGGTTACTCTTCGGATTGGGCCACCGCCCACGGGCACAAGATCCACCTTTCGCTTTGCTTCAATCCCAGCCATCTGGAGTTCGTGAATCCGGTGGCCCTGGGACGGCTGCGCGCCAAGCAGGATCGCGCCGGCGACGAGGCCCGGGAGAAGGGCCTGGCGCTCCTCATCCACGGCGATGCCGCCTTCGCGGGCGAGGGCATCATCCAGGAAATCCTGAACATGAGCGAGCTGAAGGGATATCGCGTAGGCGGCACCCTCCACATCATCCTCAACAACCAGATCGGCTTCACCACGTCCCCCCACGAAGGCCGTTCCACCACCTACGCCACCGACGTGGCCAAGATGCTGCAGATACCCATCTTCCACGTCAACGGGGAGGATCCCGAGGCGGTGGCCGCCGTAGTGAACCTGGCCCTGGACTTCCGCCTGAAATTCCGGCGCGACGTGGTCATCGACATGTACGGCTACCGGCGCCGCGGGCATAACGAGGGCGACGAACCGGCCTTCACGCAACCCCTGTTGTACCACACCATCGAGCGCCGCAAGAGCGTGCGCGAAGGCTACCTGGACCATCTGCTGAAGCTGGGCGGCGTGACCCGCGAAGAGGCCGATCGCATTGCCGCGAAGCGCACGGAACAGTTGGAAGAGGAATTGACGGTGGCCCGCCGCAAGGAATACACGCGCACCGGCGAAGGACCCAGCCGCGTTTGGAAGGGCTATCTGGGCGGCCCGGAAAGCGGGCAGAAGGATGCGGACACCGCGGTGCCCGCGGAGCGCCTGACCGCGCTGATGGATAAGCTGACCCAATTGCCGCGGGGCTTCCATGCTCATCCCAAGGTGGAGAAGATCCTGGAACTGCGCCGGGCGGCCGGGCGCGGCGAACGTCCCTTGGATTGGGCCAGCGCCGAGGCGCTCGCCCTCGCCAGCCTCGCGACCGAGGGCTATCGGGTGCGCTTGTCCGGGCAGGACGTCCAGCGCGGCACCTTCAGCCAGCGCCATGCGGTCTTGCACGATATCCTGGACGGCGGCGCGTACATGCCCCTGGGCCGCCTGGCCGGGGATCAAGGCCCCGTCGAAATCTACAACAGCCCCCTGACCGAGAACGGGGTTTTGGGCTTCGAGTACGGCTACAGCCTGGACATGCCCAAGGCCCTGACGTTATGGGAGGCGCAGTTCGGCGACTTCGTGAACGTGGCCCAACCCATCATCGATCAATTCATCGCCAGCGCCGAAGAGAAATGGCGCCGGCTGTCGGGCCTGGTCATGCTGCTGCCCCACGGCTTCGAAGGCATGGGGCCGGAGCATTCCAGCGCCCGCCTGGAGCGCTTCCTGGCCATGGCCGCCGAGGACAACATCCAGGTGATGAACCTGACCACTCCGGCCCAATATTTCCACGCCCTGCGCCGCCAGATGCTGCGCCCTTGGCGCAAGCCCCTGATCATCATGACCCCCAAGAGCCTGTTGCGGCTGCCCGCGGCGGTTTCCCCCTTGGAAGACCTTTTCAAGGGCGGTTTCCAACGCGTCATCGGGGACACGACGGTACGGGCTGACAAAACCAAGAGCGTGCTCATCTGCACCGGCAAGATCTATTACGAGCTCGCCGAGGAGCGCGCCAAGGCCAAGCGCGAGGACGTGGCCATCCTGCGGCTGGAGCAACTCTATCCGTTGTCTACGCAAACCCTGGCCTCGGCCCTGTCCCCCTTTGCCGAAGGCACGCCGGTGACCTGGGTCCAGGAAGAGCCGGAGAACATGGGGGCTTGGCGTTACCTGCGCGTGCGCTTCGGCGAACGCTTGCTGGGCCGCCATCCTTTCTGCGGCGTCCACCGCCCCGCTTCGTCGACGCCGGCGACGGGATCGGCGAGCAGCCACAAGCTGGAACAGAAGCAGCTGATCGCGAAGGCGTTCGGGGAGGCGACGGGGGACGTGCAGGCGAAGGCGTTGAAGAATACGCAGGTGGAAGGCTAGGCCGTCATCCCCGGACTAGGGTAACCTGCGTACTACCCCTCCGCCCGATATCGGATCACCGAGCGGTCAGATGAAGTAAACCGAGAGGTGGATGTAAAACAAAGATCCGTCCGAATAGCCTCTCGGATGGGTGGTCGATTTCGTAGCCGTTCCCGCAGTGGATGTTTTGCTTTCATTATCCGAATCGCCGAAATTATAGCGGAAGACGTTGGTACCGACCCCCAATTTGTATTTCTCGGCGAAAACCTTGGTTAGCAGAAAGTTCAATTTAAAAGCGTGGGTTACCGGTTTGCTCTCGCTGAAGAGCGTGGAGCCCGCGGGCGAAGCGAAATAGGAGGTCGTCTTAGAATCACCGATGGAAAATTGGTAGGCGGGGGCGATTTCGACGTTCAATAGATTGGCGTTGAGGATCAACATCGGGGAAATTTCCACCGAAGCCGACATGAAATCGCTTTCGGAGGTTTTCATCGAATCGTTCTTGGTTTCGCTATGGGAATTCGAATAACTGTATCCGTTCTTGATGCCGAAAATCCCGGCCGAATAGATGATTCCGTAATTAGTCATAGTCGAGGGTCCTTCGGCATAAATACCGAAGCCTTGGGCCAAAACGGAAACGGCGCTCAGGGCCAAAAAGATCGCGATCTTCCTCACAAGTCCTCCAATTTTTAATCTAGCGCGGCCCGGAAAAGGTATATCGAATCCTTTTTTCCGCCAATCCGCGGTGAAACTCCGAATTGAAATGGAGATTCGCCTAAGTTCGCCTAAGTTTTCCGCTAGCCAGGAATAATCCGCCATGCGCAGCAACATTCGATTCTCCGACCTTTTGGAAATGGGTTGCTTTGCGATCGCGGTCGCGGTCGCGGTTACCGGTTGCGCCGTCGGTTCCGTACGGGAAGCGCGGGTCGGCGGATTAGGAAGATATCCGGAAGCGCGCGCCATAGTCGTCCAGCGCGATTCTGCCCGGCCCTCCTTACTGGATTCGGCGGCGATCGAAGGTGCCGAAAAAGCATTGGGAAGGGATAGCGCCGTTGAGTCGGGAAAAAACGCCCCTCCGCATCTGACCTTACGGCTTGCAGTCACCGCGGCCGAAGCCGTCCAGAAGCCCTCTGCGCCGATGGGAGAAGCCCTCTCCTCGGCCCGCTCCTTCCTGGGCATGGCGGGCAGAGGCTCCGGCGGAGCAAGTTCAGGCCGGCTGGAATTGGAAGGGCGCCTGCAAGCGCCCGATGGCAGGGAGGTCGGGTACGTGCGTTGGGAACGCGAAGGCGCTCCGGAAGCAATGGCGGTTACGGGAGGAGAAACCATCGCCCGCAAGATGGCCGATCTGGCCGAGGAACACAAATCCGAATACGCGGCGCGACGGGCCTCGGATGAACGCTTCATATTGACGCCCTCGTCGCAAACCCTCGCGCCCGGGGAGTTCGTCGTCAGCGATGACGAAGTCTTGATGGCGCGATTGGCCGTGGGGCTTTCCAGGCGATTGCAATTGGACTTCTGGACGGGGGGATTTCCGGTGCCCGCCGCGGCCGGCGGAACGATCGGGGACGGGCATGCCATCATCAGCGGCGGCGCGGCGGGGCTCGTCGTGCTGGGATTCTTCGATTTCGGATTGAAGTTCCGCCTTCTCAATGAAACCGCGCGTATCCCCGGGTTCTCTATCGCCTACGATATGCTGGACGTTTTCGGATTGGGCGCCGGAGGCGTCGGGGCCGTTATGGTCGGCGGAGGCGCGGGCGGAGGAGGGATCGGGGTGGTGGCGGGCTCCAATGCCCAGTTCAACTTGGTGACGCTGACCGCCGGCAAGCATTTCGGACCGGTGCAGGTGAGCGGCGGAACATACTTGCTGGACAACCACCATTTCTTGCCCCAGTCGGCGGGATTCCAAAGCGGCTGCGCGGCCGCGGTAGCCTCCTCATCCGGCGCGGACGGCGGAGCTATCGATTGCGGCTCGGGAAGCGTCCGGCTTCCCCGCTTGCCCCTACAGGTATTACCCTACCTTTCCGGGGAATGGGTATTCGGTCCGCACGTATCCCTCATTACCGAAGGCCTATTGAAGGATGACTTGGCAAGCTCGCTGTTCACCACCGGAGCGCGGTGCCTGTTGGGATGGGAGCATTCCCTTGGGCCTTTAGCCCTCGATCGGATCCGGCTTCGCTTGGACCTGGCGGCCTTGTGGCGCTATCGGGAAGCCCAGGGGGGCGCCCATCCCAAAGGAGCGGCTTTGCTTCCGCTCCCTTGGATGGGCCTCGCTCTCTACGTTTTTTGATCGAACGCAGCGCGCATCGGATTCGACCTACCAATTGGGAGGCACGGAGTCCGACCGGGTCGAATCGACATGGACCGGATTGTTACCCGTTCCCGCCGGGATTCCTCCCATGGGGGCCGTCGCCGTGCCTGGAGCGCGGGTTGCCGAATCCGTGGGAGCCGGGGATGCCGCCGCGGATCCCGACGGCTGGGCGGAAGGAGCGCTACTCACCACGGGTTCATTGTACTCGCGCAAGGCGTCCTTGTTCAGCACTTGCAGCTCGGTGCGGCGATTGAGCTTGCGGCCCTCGGCCGTGCGGTTATCCGCTTTCGGCATCGACTCCCCGTAGCCGCGCGCGGTCAAGCGCGCATCCAGCGAAGGCTCCTTGCCCACCATATAGTTGCGTACCGCCATGGCCCGCGCCTGGGAAAGGTTCATGTTATAAGCGTCGCTGCCCACGTTATCGGTGTGGCCCGCCACTTCGATGCGCAGCTTCGGGTATTTGATCAGCATCTTGGAAAGCATATCCAGGTAGGGTTTGGAATTGATGGAGATGTCGGATTTGGCGGTCTCGAAGTAGACCCCGCCCATCACCAGGTTGCCGGTGGAGAGCAACTGATTCTCCAAATCGCTGCGCCTGGCGCGTTCCTGGGCCAGTCTGCGCTGGGCATCGGCCAGGGCCAGGGAATCCTGCCGGGCTTTCGCGGCCAAGGACATGGAGTCCTGGCGCGCCTTTTCGCTCAACTGATCGTTTTGCACCGTGATGTTGTTGATTTGGGTATGGGCGTTGGCGGCCGCGATGGAATCCTCATGCGCTTTCTGCGCTGCGGCCACCGCCTCGGCCTGCAAGCGCTGGCGCTCCTGGGTGGCGCGGATGGCTTCCCATTTCTCCTGCCGGCGCCTTTCCGCCCAGGTATCGAAACTAAACGCGATACCGCCGAACAAACGGTAAGGTTCCAAGGAGCGCAAGGCGACCGCGGTAGCGGGACCGGTGCGCTCGCGCGAAAGCGAGACGTCGCCGCCCAAGGTCAGGTTCATGTTGTACATGCTGCGGAACTGGATGGAAGGCGTAAGCCAAAGCGGATCGGTACGGAAATTGACGTCGCTCAAGGCCGTACGCGAATGCAACTCCAAGCCCAGCGCCGCCATGGGCACGTTCATCTGCAAGCCGGTGCTCAAGAGCAGCAATGGATCGACCCCCGATTGCATCGAGGTGGCCACGCCCTCGTTGAAGTGCATCTTCAAGGACGTGGCTTCGCTACCCGAAACCAGGGTTTGCATCAGCATGCCACGGAAGTCCAGGCCCGTCCGGGTCTCGAAGTAGTTGTAACCCTGGGCGTAGTTGCTATCGATGGGGTTATTGGAAAGGCCGTTGATCACCGCCAATTGCGCGCCCATGCGGATGGGCGCCGTGGGCGTGAAGGGAAGGGTCCCTTGGATTCCGCCTTGAAGCGTCCCCAGGCCGGAACCTTGCGGCCCATGGTAATTCTGGGTGCCCCAGGCGGTCAGGCTCCCGAAGATGTCCCATTGCCGGCTGATGCCGTAGGCGATCGATCCGATGCCGGTGAATATATCGGCGTTGGCGTTGGGCGCTCCCGCGTAGGATCGTTGTTGGCGATACCAGGGCCCGTTCAAACCCAGCACCAAACGGCCTTCGCCCAAGGCTTCCGCCGAAGACGTCTGCGGCAAGCCGCGGGTGGCCTGCATGGTGTTGGTGGGTTGGATCATCTCCACCGTCGTGGTGTCTTCGATATGCTCGATGACGGGCGGATCGATTTGAGCGTTCAGGGCGGATTGCGCTGACGCCGGAACGGACGCCAGCGCGGCCCACGCCGCGAATATCGGGATCGAAGTCAGGTTGAGCGCCGACATAATAGCCTCCTCGCGCCCCATCGACCCTGAAAATTGGTCGCCTAAGGATGGCGCACCGTTAAACAGAAAAACGACTATTCGGATGACAGGCGCAAATCGCGTAAGCCGGCATGAACGCGATCAAACAGCTCCCCGGAACCGCTCCCCGGGGCCAAACCGCCCCGAAAATCTTATTTTTGCGGGGATCACGGACAGGAGCATTCATGGCAATCGAACTCGTCGTGCCCAAAGTGGGCGAATCCATCACCGAGGTCCAGATCGTGAAATGGCTCAAGGCCGAGGGCGATGCCGTGGATCGGGATGCCAACCTCGCCGTGATCGAAACCGATAAGGCCACGGTGGAACTGCCGTCCCCGGTGGCCGGGGTGCTCGGGAAAATCCTCAAAGGCGATGGCGCCACCGCCAAGGTCGGGGAGGTGATCGGCTATATGGAGGAAGGGGCCGGTAAGGCTTCGACCCCCGCCTCGAAAGGCGAAACCCGACCGGAGGCCAAGTCCGGATCGGCCCTGTCCTTCGGACCTGAGACCGGCAAGGTCGCCATCATCAAGAAGGAAGAGCGGGCCCCCGCTCCGTCTTCCGCGCCGGCCGCCAACCCCGCCCCGCAGGCCTCGGTCAATCGCCCCATCGAACCGGCCGCCCGCGCGGGCGAACCGATCGTCATGCCCGCGGCCGCCCGGGCCTTGGCCGAAAGCGGCCTCAAAGCCCAGGACGTCCCCGCCAGCGGTCCCGGCGGACGTTTACTGAAGGAAGACGTGATGCGCCAAGCGGAAGCGCTCGCCGCCCCTCGCCCCGCCCCTTCGGCGCAAGCCGCGTCCCCCGCGGGGAACCGGGACGAAGAAGCCGTGCCCATGAGCATGCTGCGCCGGCGGGTGGCCGAGCGTTTGGTGCAAGCCCAGCAGACGGCGGCCCTGCTTACCACTT
Source organism: Fibrobacterota bacterium (assembly GCA_019509785.1). Lineage (NCBI taxonomy): Bacteria > Pseudomonadati > Fibrobacterota > Fibrobacterota bacterium. The sequence goes on from JAEKLQ010000025.1 coordinate 199,369, forward strand.
TCAACGAAGTCGACATGACCGAGATGCTTGAGCTACGCAAGCGCCACCAGGACGCTTTCACCAAGAAATATGGTACCAAGCTGGGCATCATGTCCTTCTTCGTGAAGGCTTCCATCGAGGCCCTTAAGCTGGTTCCCCAGATCAACGCGGAGATCCGCGGGAACGAGATCATCTACAAGCGCTACTACGACGTTGGCGTGGCCGTAGGCGGCGGCAAGGGCCTTGTCGTACCCATCCTCCGCAACGCCGAACGCATGTCCTTCGCCGAAGTGGAACTGGCCATCGCCGATTTCGGCAAGCGCGCCCAGGCCAACGCCCTCAAGCTCGAGGAGCTGCAGGGCGGGACCTTTACCATCAGCAACGGCGGCGTGTACGGATCCCTGCTGTCCACGCCCATCGTGAACCCGCCCCAGAGCGGGGTGTTGGGCATGCATGCGACCCAGGATCGGCCGGTGGCCCGCAACGGCCAAGTGGTCATCCGGCCCATGATGTACGTGGCCCTGACCTACGATCACCGCATCGTGGACGGGAAGGAAGCGGTGACCTTCCTGAAGCGGATCAAGGATACCTTGGAGGATCCGGCCCGCATCCTGCTCGAAATCTGACGGGGGGCGGGAAACCGCCTACTTCTCGTAGAAGACGTGCACGCCTTCCCACTTCTCGATCTTCTCCCAACTCCCGGTACGATCGTTAATCCACGCATCGCAATGGGCGATGTAGTAGGGGACGATGTTGTCCATCAGGCTGTCGGGGATCAGGCGATGGGGCGGGACTTTCTCGAGCATGGCGCGGAATAGGCGCGACGCGTCCTGGAACCCTTTTTGGAAATAGATGCTCAGGGCCTTCTCGAACAGGTCCCGGGTTTCGTCCTTGAACCGGCGCACCTCGGGCGGCTGATGCCCGTAGATCTCGTAAAGTTTGACATGCCGCGTCGAGCCCTTCACTTGCACCAGATCGATCCAACGATAATGATCGGAGCCCGGCGGCAAGTCACGGATGACGTCCTCGGTGACAAGTACCTCGAGGTTGTACATCTTGGTTTTGGCTTCCAGGCGCGCGGCGATATTGACCGGCTCGCCGATGACGGTGCGATCGAGCTTCTCGAAAGAGCCGAAATTGGCCTGCATGACCTCGCCCTTGGCGATGCCGATCCCGTTGCGGATCAGGGGCGCGCCGGCCTGGAACTTCCCCTCGTTGAACCTTTGCAACTCGAGCCGCATCCCGGTGGCCGCCCGCACGGCGGAGGCGCCGTCCGGGAACACGCCCATCACGCAGTCCCCCATGATTTTGTCCACCTCGCCCCCGTTCTTGACGATGGGATGGGTCATCATGGTGAAGTACTGGTTCAGGAAACCCTGCCTTTCGTACGGAGTCAGGACTTCGGTGAGGCGGGTGAAATCGCGGATGTCGCAGAACATGATCGCGAGGTCGCAGATGACGGGCGGGGCCTTGGAGGGATCCTTTCCGGCATGGATCTCGTCGACCAGGGAGGGACGGACGTAGACGCGGATGAGTTCTTCGCGCTGCTTCAAATCCTCGTAGGCCTTCTGGGTTTCCGCGGCGCGGACGAGATCGCTTTCGGCCTTGGCGAGGGCGAGGCGGGCGGTCATGATCTTCTCGTGCGAGATCTCCATGCCCGTCTTGATGCCCGTGGTGACGAGGCCGAGGAAATACGCCACCAGCTGGCCCTGTAGGCTTTGCTTCACGAGATGCGGCGAACCCGCGTTCCCAAGGTAAAATCCGGCCGTAGCCGCCATGGCCGCGACGGGATAGCCCCATCCGAAAACGTAAGGCTTGGATAACAGGCCGTGCAGGAGCCCCGCGAAAACGATGGAAGAAAACCAATAGACGTTACAGCCGTTCATCAGGAACATGTAAGTGAAAAAGGCAGGCAAGGTCAGCGCGGCGCAGAGTTCGAAATAAACCTTATGGACGGCCGTAAAGGGCTTGTCCTTGGGAAGCAGGATAAAAGAAGCATAAATGACGCCTGCCATCAGGCGCGAGGGACCGTATTCCCAATAATGGAACGCGTACCGGAGCACGAAGAAAAACAGGGCATGGCCGAGCACGCCCATTCCTGCCAGCGAGGGTATGGATTTCTGGATGAACTGGTAGTCGCCGTTCAGGAAACGCTTAATTCTCGGCATAGCACACCATGGAAACTCTGGAAATGGTACGGGATGGCATTAGGCTTAAGGGTGAAAAAGTTCATCGCGGAGCAGGGTTGAAACACCCTTAAGGTAGCGGGTCTGGCCGGCGCAAGTTAAATTCCGTGAACATCCAACCAGGAGGTCCCATGGCCGGCAAGGTGAAACCCGTTCCCGATGGCTACCATACCATTACCCCTTACTTGAGCGTACGGGGAGCCGAAAAAGCCATTGAATTCTATCGGAAGGCTTTCGGCGCAGAGGAGATTTTCCGTATTCCCATGCCCGAAGGTAAAGTCGGGCATGCCGAGCTGCAGATCGGATCGTCGCGCTTCATGCTCGCGGACGAGTTCCCGGACATGCCGGATAACGTTATCGCGAGTCCCGCCTCCCTGGAAGGGTCGAGCATGGGCCTGAATCTTTACGTGCCGGACGTGGATGCCGCGTTCGCGCAGGCCCTCGCCGCCGGCGCCACGGAGCGCCGCCCGGTGAAAGACCAATTCTACGGGGATCGGAGCGGTACCTTGCAGGATCCCTATGGCCACATCTGGACCGTTTCGACGCGCATAGAAGAACTCACCCGCGAAGAGATGATGGAGCGCATGGCTTCCTTGCCTCAAGCCTAAGGGACGAACGGGGCGGCGCCGGATAATCCCATCCCCCGCAGGGTCCCACCCTTGCCCCGCCCGCCCGAAAATGAAATATCTTTCGGTCATGGAAGATACCGCTTTCGACGTCATCATCATCGGCGCGGGCCCCGGCGGATACGTGGCCGCCATCCGGGCGTCGCAACTGGGCTTCAAGACCGCCTGCGTGGAGAAGGAAGACCTGCTCGGAGGCACCTGCCTACGCATCGGTTGCATCCCCTCCAAGGCCTTGCTGGAAGCCAGCGAGAAGTTCCGCGAGGCCAAGGATTCCCTGGGCCGCTTCGGCGTGAAGGTGGGCCCGGTCTCCCTCGATCTGCCGGCCATGCTCCAGCATAAGGACAACGTGGTCAAGGCCAACACCAAAGGCATCGAAGGGCTGTTCAAGAAGGGCAAGATTACCCGCGTGCTCGGGCACGGCAGGCTCTCCGGGCCGGGAACGGTTTCCGTGGATGCGGGCGCGGGGAAAAGCGCGATGACGCTGACGGCGAAACATATCATCCTCGCCACCGGCAGCAAGGTGGCCATGCTTCCGGACGTGAAGCCGGACGGTAAGGCTATCGGCACCTCCACCGAAGCCCTGGCCTACGACAAGGTTCCCAAGCATCTGGTCGTGATCGGCGCCGGAGCCATCGGGCTGGAGCTCGGCTCGGTTTGGGCGCGCTTGGGGGCCAAAGTCACCGTGCTGGAATACCTGAACCGCATCCTTCCGGGCATGGACATGGAAACGGCGACGCAAGCGCAGTTGGCCCTGGCCAAGCAGGGACTCGATTTCAAATTGGGTACGCGCGTGAAGTCCGCCAAGACCATGGTGGACGCGGAGGGCGAGGGCGCGGTGGTGGAATGCGAAGGCCTCGATCCCATCCGGTGCGACAAGGTGCTGGTGGCCGTGGGCCGCGTGCCCAACACCGAGAACCTGGGGCTGGAGACCGTAGGCATCCAGGTGGACGGCCGCGGCCGCATCCCCGTCGACGAGAAGTTCGCCACCTCCGCCCCGGGCATCTACGCCATCGGGGACGTGATCCCGGGCGTCATGCTGGCCCACAAGGCCGAAGAGGAAGGCATCGCCTGCGCCGAGAACCTGGCCGGCAAGCATGGGCACGTGAACTACAACGCCATCCCCAACGTGGTCTATACCCATCCCGAAGTGGCTTCGGTGGGCAAGACCGAGGAAGAACTCAAGGCGGAGGGACATGCCTATAAGAAGGGCTCCTTCCCGTTCCTGGCCAACGGGCGCGCCCGCGCTTTGGCGCAGACCGAAGGCAAGGTGAAGGTTTTGGCGGACGCGACGACCGACCGCATCCTGGGCGTCCACATCGTGGGGGCGCGGGCGGGAGACCTCATCGCCGAGGCGGTGGTGGCGATGGAATTCGGCGCGAGCAGCGAGGACCTGGCGCGTAGCTCCCATGCGCATCCCACCCTGGCGGAGGCCTTGAAGGAGGCGGCGCTCGGGGTGGACGGGCGGTCGATCCACATTTAAGGCCCCCGGGCCTACCGCTACTTTACCACCACCCATGCGACATCGCGGCGAATCCGACCCGTCTCCCCCGCCGCTGCGGCGTTTACCACCAGGAATATGGGTGCTCGGATTCGGCTCCCTTTTCATGGACACCTCCTCGGAGCTCGTCCATAGCCTGCTGCCGCTGTACATGTCCGCCACCCTCGGCGCCAGCATGGCCCAGATCGGCCTGGTGGAAGGCATCGCCGAGGCGACCGCCCAGATCACCAAGATCTTTTCCGGCGCCCTCAGCGATTTCCTCCGTCGCCGCAAGTTCCTGGTCGTGCTCGGCTATGGGCTGGGGGCCTTCTCCAAACCCGTCTTCCCCTTGGCCAACTCCATGGCATGGGTCATGGCCGCCCGTTTCACGGACCGGGTCGGCAAGGGAATCCGCGGCGCGCCCCGGGACGCCTTGGTGGCCGATCTGGTGCCGCCCGAACAACGCGGGGCGGCCTATGGGCTGCGCCAGGCCTTGGATTCCATCGGCGCCTTCCTCGGTCCCTTGTTGGCCGTGGCCTGCATGGCCTGGTTCTCCGGGGACCTGAAGGCCACCCTGTGGATCGCCTTCATCCCCGCGCTGATCGCGGTCTCCCTGTTGGCCGTAGGAATCAAGGAGCCGGACCGGGCGGTGCCGGATTCGGACCGGTCGGCCCGGGGAGTGGGCCGGGCGCGGTCGGCTTCGAGGGACGGAACCGGGTCAGCCTTGTCGGCCGGCTTCGCCGCCTTCCGGCACCTGGGCCTCCGCTTTTGGATGGTCGCGCTCCTCGGCGCGGTCTTCTCCCTGGCCCGCTTCAGCGAAGCCTTCCTGGTGCTGCGGGCCCAAAGCGTCGGCCTAGCCATGGGCCGCGTCCCCATCGTCATGATCCTGATGAACGTCGTGTATGCCGCCGCCGCTTACCCGGCCGGCGCGGCTTCGGATAAGATGAGCAAGAGAAGCTTGCTGATCCTCGGTCTGATCGTTTTGATCGCCGCCGACCTGATCCTCGCGAAAGCGGCCTCCCCCCTGCAGGTTTTCCTGGGAGCGTTGCTATGGGGCTTGCATATGGCCTTGACCCAAGGGCTTTTCTCGAAACTGGTCGCCGACGCCTGTCCCGCGGAATTGCGGGGATCCGCCTTCGGCGCGTTCAACCTGATCGGCGGGCTGGCCTTGTTGGCGGCCAGCGTATTGGCAGGGGCCTTATGGGAGCATTTCGGGGCCGAGGCGACTTTTCTGGCGGGAGGCGCATTTGCCGCGGTAGCGGCCCTAGGCTTGCTTGCCTATAGGCCGAAGGGCTCCGGCACGGGGGTTTCGCCAAAGTCATAAGGCCCTCGACATGAGGGCCGCGTGGGATGAAGCGCCGGGAGGCCGGTAAGCGACCGGCCTCCTAAGCATGCTGGGATTTCAGTCGCACATGTTCGCCAAAACCAGGGCTTGAACGATCGCATGCATCTGCGCGTCCGACGGGGCCTGCATCCCGGTCCCGAAGGCCGCCTTCACTTCCGCATCGACCTGGGCCGCGAACTCGACCTGGGCCTTCGCGGCGGCATCCGCATCGGCGGCGGCGGCCAGCTTGGCCAGCAAGGCGGCGCGGGCGCCTCCCTCGGCCCGGATGGACGAATCGGCCTTCTCTACGTTCGAAGCCTGTAACGCCACTGCCGACTTGAGGCAAGCGGTCATGGCAGCGTGGTAATTCGTGTAGGCCGAAGCGATGGCTTGCGTATTCAGCGCGGCTGCGATGGAAACCTGCAGCGCCGCGCCGGCCTGGGCCAAGGCGCTCAGAGCCGCATCCGAGGCGCCGGCGGCCTTGGCCGAACCTTCGGCGGCGGCCCGCAGGGAAACGCAAGCGGCCGCGTGCGCCGTCTTCACCAGGCGGAATTCGGTTCCCAAGGAAAGCCCGACGGTGAAACGCTCCAAGGCCTGGGCATAGACTTCCAGGGAGCGGGCCTTGGCCGCGGCGGAATCCTGCGCCTCGGCCCCCACCGTAACCAGCAAGCTACCCTTGGCGTTGGCGGCGGCGTCCATCCCCGCAAGGACATGGGCGATGGCGGAATCGTTCCCGGATACTTCGGCGGCCACGCCGCTGTCCACTTCGGCCTTCACCTCTTCCTGGGTCACCACCGAAGCCTTGCCTTCATCGGCCGCCATCCGGATGATGCGCGATTCGACCGTAGCCTCGACCCCGGCTTGCCCCTGCGAACCGGTCGTGTCCGAGCCGGCATGCGATACCGGAGCCAATCCCGGGATCTCGATTTGCATAGCCGAGCAGGACGAGCGGAAAGCGAGGAAGGCCGAATCGATGGAGGTTTCCGACCCCGCGGACTTGAGCGAGGCTACCAGGGCCGCGCCGGCGGCCGCCGCGCCGTTCACTTGGACCGCGTTCCCGCCCTTCGCCTGCAGGCCCGCATCCACCGCGATTTCGATCTCGGAGGCATGCTCCAGGGCGATCTTCCGCAGCCAGAGCGCTTTCGCGTCGGCATCCACCGAGGCTTGCGCGCCCGTCTTGACCATGGCCTGGTAGCAGGATTCGCGGGCCACGGTCGCCGCTTCCAGGGTCAGGCCCGCGTCGATCCAAGCCTGATGCTCTGCCTGCTTAAAGCCGGCCTCCAGATTGGCGCGGGCTGCGGCGGAGAGATCGGCCGAAGCGTTCAGATCCGATTCCAGCTTGGCCTCCGCTTCCAGGCGCGCCTCTTCGGCATTATCGATTTGCGCTTGGCTGGCCTTGGCGGCCCCCGTCATCAAGGCCTCGCCGCGGACCTTGGCTTCGGTCCGGATCTGGGCCGCTAGGAAGGCCTCGAAATCCGCCTTGGCTTCGGGTTTGGCTTCGGCTTGTGCGGCCACGTCGGCATCGATCAAGACGGCGACGTCCACGAAGGAAGCGGTACCGCCGGCTTGGCCGGCGCGGGCCTGGGTCAGCACATCGGCTTCCAGGGACGATTCCATGTCGAGCGGGCGGCAGGCGACGGTCTTGCCATTTTCCGCTTTGGCGCTCACCACGGCCTTCCATTCCTGGCCCGCTTGCTTGGCCCGCACGATGAGTTCCCGGGATCCGTCGGCGACGGCCCGGACGGAGAAATGGCCCTGGGCATCCGTCTTCACCTCGGCGGTGGAAACGGTCCGCAGGGATCCGTCGGCGTTCACGCGGGCCACGGTGACGACGGCGCCCTCTACGCCCGTCGAGCCTGCGCCGGAAGCGGAGAGCTTATGCATGGCGCCGTCGCCTTGCACGCGGCCGTTCACGAGCACGGTGCCTTCGGAGGATCCATCGTCGATGGGATTCTCATCGCGGAGGCATCCCGAGAAAAACAGGCTGCCGGCGGCGGCGGCGGCGGCGAGGAGTTTGGGGGTGAGGGTCTTGGTCTTCATGGCATTCTCCTGGTGCGGGTTCCGGGTCGGGACGGGCTCTCCGTCTTGCGCCCTCGTTCATGCTTAAGGATAACGGGATTACGGCCCGAAGAGAACAAGACGAATTGGAACTTATTACACTATGCTCGCTTTTATTTGCTTTTTCTCGCCAATAATGGCCTTATTCTAGACACGATGAGAGAGTAATCGACCTTATTCTTATTACGGTTTATGCCAGATTGGAACGAATCCAGAGCCGAAAATCGTATTACGCCGAAGCGGAGTATTACTCGGAGAGGATTAAGGTAAGGGACGATTACCGGGCCGTGGCGGGACGGCCCTGGCGATCGAAGGAGATGGCAAGAACGCTTCCGGAGACATCCTTCACCGATCCGTGCATTCCCGCCGCATCGGCCGCGCCCGAGAAGACGGTTACCGCGCCATCCCGATAGAGAAGGCTGGCCTCCACCTCGCCTGCGGCGGGCCAGCGCCCATCGGCCACGGGCGCATCCGGCCGCAAGGAGAAGGAGAAGGCCTCATAGGCTTGATCGCGGTAATGCTCGGTCGTTTGCAAACGTACCAGGCTATCCGCGGCGAAATCCCCCGGCTTCGCCCCCAGGCGTACGGTGAAGGTCCGCGTGGCGAGGGAAGCGCTATTCGCCTGGGGAAACGTGCGGGTTACCATCCAGGCGGCCTCGTCCCCGGCGCGGAAGGCGGAGTCGGGCCCGGGGCCCCGGCCCTCCAGCACCAGGATGGAACCGTCCGCGCGGAGCTCGCTGCGGCGATAGCGGACCGCGTAATTGCGGGTGGAGTCCCGCGAATAGACAACCAGCCTTTCCGCGATCGCGACCGAAGCCCCCGTATCGCCGGGGTTACGGTCGGTCTCGATCACGTCGACCAGGTTGGTGTCCTTGGAGAAATCGATCACCGCCGAATCCCCGTCCGCGTCTAACAGGCGTACCGTCCGCAGGGTGTCGGTCCCCGAGGTCACTACCATCAGGCTGGCCAACAAGCGATTGTCCCCTCGCCGGTTGAAATCCAGATCCGGGCCGGCCGCGATGCGTTGGCTGAGGCGCGCGACTTTGCCGTCCGCCGCCTTGGCGGCAAGATCGAGATCGGCCAGGTTGGCGGCCCCCGGCTGCGGCGTCAGGAAGCCGTCGCCATCGGCATCGCGGAACGTGTATGTTTTCCAAAGACCCGTGTCGGCATAGCTAACCCTCCCCGAAACGAACAATACACCCGCGGGCGATCCGGGATGGGCCGCATCGACGGGGACGAATCTCGTGGTGTCCATTGTCCGGACGTTATCCTTCACTTGGCCGTGCACCGCTTCCACCGCGCCCTGGGCGGAGTCCACGATATGGATGGTCACGGTATCGAACGGGTTTCCGAAAGGCAAGGAGTCGATGGGAAAGGAACCACCATAATAATTGGTTTCTCTGGATGCGGAGCGCTTGGCCATGGGCGCATTCTCCGCGGAGCCCGCGCTACGCTTGGGTTGCGGCAGGCCCGCGCCGGCCGTATCCGGCGTCGAATCGGGAACGGATGCGGTGTCGTACATGCCGGGCGCGGTGCGCGGCGCGGACTTGAATCCGTTCCAATCCGCCGAATCGTCGCGGGCGGCGGCCGCGTGCTTGCCGAGGGGTTCCACGTCGTTGGGGATATCGTCGCCGCCGGCCACGCGGGTATTCTTCTCGGCGAAGCAGCCGCACAAGAATAGGAACGCGAACAGGGCCGATAAGGCGCGCAGTGGTGAGGGGGAGATTGGTTTCATGGCTTAATCCTCGACTTGGGCACGTAGGCCAGGCTCAGTTGCATGATCCGCTGGGGGGCGCGGTCCGCCTCCACCTTGCGGAACACGTCCGCGCGGAATTTCTCCACCATCTCGTTGATCTCACGGGCCAGCGCATCGCTGATGTTGAGGATCATGGTGGAAACGTGGCGCCTTTCCTTGGGCAGGCGATGCAGGGCCTCCTTGGCCTGGGCCAGCCATTCGCCGTTCAGCTGCCGGCCCAATCCCGGCATCAGCCCCCCGGGCTCCACCACCGATGAGGTGGTCTGATAGCGGCCGTCGGGGCCTTGCTCCACCAAGCCCCATTCGCAAAGATCGCGCACCAGTTTCTTCACCAAGGCGACCGGCACGGGCGGATCCAGGAAGGCGGCTAGGGCATCGTAGTCCCCGCGGAAGTCGAGCACCTCGATGGCGCCGCGCACCAGCAGATAGCGGAAATCCTGGTAATACTTGCTGAGTGCGGGATTGAGCCGGGTAAAGCGGCTGCGGTTGCGGCGCGTCGTGATCTGCTTATAGAAGAGATCCTTCTTCTCCGGCGTCTTGGCCTGCCCGAAGGCGGCCAGCAGCTTTAGGAATTCGATTTCATGGGGCTTGAGTTGGAACGCCTTTCCCATTCTCTCGGCGGCGTTGCCGCTTAAGGGTTTGAATCCCTTGATGACGTCGTTCAGGTAGCCGGGATTGGCGAAGCCGGCTTCGCGGGCGAATTTCCGGTAGGAATACTTCGGATCATCCACCCGCCTCTGGTGGTAGCGGTCCTTTAGGAAGAGCCGGAAATCATCGTATTGGTAGATATCCATAAAGCCGCCCGTCCCTGTGAATATACCTCCGGAAGGAATCTTTCAACTAAATGCGGGTAGAGTATTTATTACGGTTTAAAGGTCAATAATCAGAAATTATGGCATAAAATAAGAATGAATGGAATTGTTATTTTCGCAAACCGCAACCAATTGTATTACACCAGGATACCTTCTTCGTACCATTTAGGAAGACTGCCATCGGGGTCGACAAGGGAGGAAATTGAGGATAGGTTCTATTCCCATGTCCCTCGTTTACCGCCTCGTCATCACCGACATCGACGGAACCCTGCTCGCCGACGACGGCAGCCTGCCCCCGGACAACCGCGCGGCCTTGGCCCATTGCCGCGCCCGCGGCGTGCGCACCTGCCTGGCCACGGGTCGCCGTTGGACCACCTGCCGCCGCCTGCTCGAACGCCTCGATCTGTCCGGGCTCATCGATTACTGCATCCTGAACAACGGGATGATGGTGAAGGAGGTGGCCGGCGATCGCACCCTGTTCCGGCGCGACTTCCCATTGGATCTGCTGCTGCGGACCGCGGAACGGCTCAACGCCGCCGGGCTCGACCCCATCGTCCTGGGGCACAATCACGACGGGGCCACCACGGACGTATTCCATCGCCGGGACTGCCTCCTCAACGGGGACTTCGTCGCCAAGAACGCCGGCCATGAGCGCCACGTCGACGAGTGGCGGGAGTTGCAAGGCGAACACCTGGTGGAGCTGGTCCTGATCGGAACGCGCGCCGAACTGGAAGCCGCCGCCGGCCATCTCGCAGGCCTCGACGTGGAAACGGCCATCTTGCGGAACACTTACTATCTCGAATACATGTTGGAGATCACGCCAAAGGGCGTTTCGAAATTGCTGGGCGCCGATGAATTGTTGGGCCATCTGGGGCTTTCCCGCCATCAGGCCCTGGCCGTCGGCGATTCGCACAATGATTTGGCCTTGCTCGCAGGCATCCCCTTGTCCATCGCGGTGGCCAATGCCGATCCGCACGTGCTTGCCATCGCCCACGAGGTTACGGCCAGCAATGCGGAAGCCGGCTTCGCCCAGGCCATCCGGAGGCATATCCCGGATTTCCGCCTTTGAAGGGAAACCGGCGGGATTAGGCTGCGGCCGACGGCGTAAGCGTGGCCAGGGAACGGGCCCATACCGCTTGCCACGAACAAAGCATGAAGAGCACGATGCCGAATCCGGCCAGCGCTGGCATCAGTCCGAAGCGATCGGATAGGAATCCCAAACCCACGCTCGGCAATCCGAAGCCCAGATAGGCGAGGACGAAATACCCGGACACCGACCGGGCGCGATGGGCGCCGCCGCGGAGCGAAAGCTCGGCGAGACCGCCCAAATAGGTGAATCCGTAGCAGGCCGCGCCCGCCAACGCGGCGCCCGCAAGCACGAAAGCCATGCCGCCCGTCCAGGCCCCGTAGAGCAGGGATCCGTATCCGACCGGCAGGAGCGCCGCCCCTAAGAGGAGCGCCTTGCGGGGATGCATCCGACGCGCCCAGGGTTGCACGGCCGCACCCGTTCCGTTCACCAGGAACAAGGCATGCCCGGCCCAGGCGGACAAACCATGCCGGGCCAACTGCGCCGGCATCAGGGAGATGACCACGCCGGTCACCGCCCAAGCCAAGGTGATGGTCAGGCCGATGGGAACGCTCCCCTTCGGGAAATGGGGAAGCCGGAGCCAGCCGGCGCCTTGGATCCCCGGAGGCCGCGCGGAAGGCCGATCGGGCCGCATCGCCGACAGCATGGCGATGCAGAGGGCTGCCGCGGCGACGTGGATGGGGTAACTTGCGGGTTTCGGGGTGGCTCCGAAGAGCAGTAAGGTTCCCGTGAAGAGAGCGCCGCCCCCGAACCCCAGGGAGGTGGCAATGGCCACGTAGACGGCGGAGCGGCGAACGGCATCCGGTCCCGGCAAAGCTTCCGCCAGGTATGCCGTCCCGGCGCCCATGCTCAATCCCACCCCCAGGCCCTGCAGGACGCGCGCCACGAAAAGCAAATGCATGCCGGGCCGCCAGAGCATGAGGCCTGTCGCGCATAACGCGGCCGAAAGCCCCGCGAGGAGGACCGGTTTACGGCCCAGACGGTCGGAAATGCCGCCGAGGAAGAGCAGGCTGGGAAGGAGCCCGGCGATATAGGTCGCGAACATGAGCGTGGTCATGCCGTTGCCGAAGCCCGCGCGCGCCGCATAGGCAGGGTACAAGGGCATCTCGAGGTTCACCGCGCCCGTCACCAGGAAAAGCGCGCATCCTGCCGCGGCCGAGTCGAATGCGCGATAGGGCGGGCCAGGCCGCATTCAGCTGGCCGCCATCTGCCGCAAGGCCTTGATCCGTTCCGGACCGCCGGCCGCGAACACGCCATCGCAACCCTCCGAAGCCAGGGCCATAAAGGCCGCTTCGTCGGCGGGCGCGGAAAGATGATCCCCATGCAGCAAAAGCAGGGGGCCGCTTCCGTCCTTGCCGCGCGTCGCCTCGGGATAGGCGGCCCACGTCGCGCGCGCCGCGGATAAAGGCTTGGGAGTATAGTCGGAAGCGAGCCCCAGGTGCACGATCAGCGCGTCGCAGCCGGCCCCGGCGCAAGCGGCGGCGTCCTCCGGGGCGCAGGCGAACCCCACGGTGAAGAAGCCGGCCGCATGGGCCGCGCGCAGAAAGGCGATTTCCGACGCCACGCCCAATCCGGCCGACTCCAATTCGGCGCGGAAGAAACCGTCCACCAGCCCTAAGGTCGGGAAGTTGGCGATCCCTTCCAGCCCGGCCGCCCGCCAGTCCGCGAAGGCGGGGCCAGGCAGCAGAAAAGGATCGGAACCGCAGGCGCCCATGGCCACCGGGCAGGGCGCGCACAACTCCGGAAGGCGCGGGAGGCCCAGGGCGGCAGCCTCGTTGGCATTGCCCAAAGGCGCCAGAGCGGCCAACATCCCCGTATCCCCGCCGGTTTCGGGGACGAAGCCGGGATGATAAAGGATCAGGTCGGGGGACAAGGCCAGGCACGCCGAAGCCTCGGCGGCCGAGGCGCAAGCGGCGGCGAGTAGGAGTCCGCCCCCGCGCCGTTTATCCCGCCAATATCCCACGCGGGGCGATATACGTACCATACGTGTTACCTCAGGGGAATCCGCCCGGCCCCAGCACCTCTTCCAGCGAGGCCAGGGCGGCGCGGGCGAAACCCGGATCGTTGATGTGGAAGGGGACCCGCCGCACGCTGCGGAGGGCCGTCGGCCGGATTTCCTTTTCCAAGGTCCGGAACAAGGCCTCGTCGGCTTCGGGGTCCCGGAACGGCTGCCCGGGGGCGTCCAGGGCCGAGATGCCGCCTTCCGGCAAAAGGATCACGCAAGGGCCCGACCCCAGGTTCAGGCGCGCCGCCATATGTCTCGCGAAAGCCACGTTCTCTTCGGCGTTGGTGCGCATGAGCGTAACCAAAGGCGTATGCGCATATAGCTTGCGATGCCGGAAGCGGGCGGGAACGCTGGCGCGCGGGCCGAAATTGGCCATGTCCAAGGCGCCCACGCTCACCACCGCGGGAACGTCATGCGCAGCGATGGCATCGAAGCGGCCGGGAGCGGCGGGGAAGATCCCGCCCAAGAGTTCATCGGCGACTTCGGTGGTGGTGAGATCCATCAAGGCCCGGAAGGCGCCCTGCGCCGCCAATTCCTCGAGGGCGGCCCCGCCGGTGCCCACCGCATGGAAGGCCACGCCCTCCCAACCTTTGGCTTCCAAGGCGGTCCGGATCTGATCGACGCAAGCCGTGGTGACGCCGAACATGGTTAGCCCCACCGCGGGAGCCACCGGAACGGCCACCGCGGCCCCGCGGGCGAGTCCGGCGGCGGCGAAGGCGGCGTTCCGCAAGGCCGGCCGGGTGAGGAAATTCAGGCCCGCGATGTCCGCCACCGGGAAGAGCATGCACAGATCGGATGTGTCCACGTAGGCGCGGATATCGCCGCTGGCCAAGGTCGAGACCATCACCTTGGGAACGCCGCGCGGCAAGGCGCGCAGGGCCGGGGCGATGAGAGCGGTGCCTTCGCTGCCGCCCAGGCCTACCGCGCCCTGCAACCTTCCTGCGGACCACTCCGCGGCCAGGTAGTGCGAAAGCGCCTCGCCCATGGCGCGCATGACCGGTTCGCGATCGCGCTCGGAGAAGACCGGCACGCACCCCTCGGGATGATGCCGGGCCACCTGCTCCCGGCTCACGTCGGGGACGATGCGGGGCGGGCCCTTCAGGCTTACGTCCACCAGTACGGCTTCGGCGCCCGCTTCCTCGAGCGCCCGTCCCAGGTAAGCCAATTCCAGACCCTTGCTGTCGAGGGTGGCGATGGCATAAACGCGCGGCGCGTTCACCCCGCCTCCAGCCAGGCGTAGAAGGTCTTACGCGTCACCCCCAAGGCCGCGGCGGCCCGGCTCTTGTTGCCGGCATGGGCGGTCAGGGCGCGGCGCGCGGCTTCGCGCCGGTCCTTGGGCCCTTCTCCCTGGGGAGCGGCCCCGAAAAGGGCGGCAGGCGCCATCGGCGCCGGTCCGGCAATGGGAAAAGATCCCTTATTACCGGCGGGTTCCGCTTCGAAATCCTTACCCTCCAGAAGAATGCCGTCTTCCAGCAAGGCGGCTTGGGTGAGGACGTGGTGGAGTTCGCGCACGTTCCCGGGCCAGGCGTGCCTGCGGAGGCGGGCCAGGAAGCGTGGGGTAACTCCGGAGATACGTCGGCCGAGCAGGGTTTGCAGCCGCGCGAGCGCGTCCTCGATCAGGAGAGGCAAATCCTCCAGGCGATCGCGCAGGGGGGGCACCCGCACCGTCACGTTATTGAGGCGATGGTACAGATCGGCCCGGAAGCGCCCCTGTTCCACCAACCGACCCAGGGGCTGGTTGGACGCGGCCACCACGCGCACGTCCACGGGAATCGGCCGCTCGCCGCCCACGCGCGCGATTTCGCGCTGTTGCAGGGCGCGCAGCAAGGCCACTTGTCCGTGAGGCGAAAGGTCGGCGACCTCGTCTAGGAAAAGCGTCCCATGCTGCGCCAGTTCGAACTTGCCCAGGCGACGGCGATCGGCGCCGGTGAAGGATCCTTTTTCATGACCGAACAGCTCGCTCTCCAGGAGCTTGTCAGGTATGGCGCCGCAATTGACGGTGACGAAGGGATGGGTGGCGCGCCGATTATGCTGATGCAACTGGATAGCCACCAGCTCCTTGCCCGCGCCCGATTCCCCCTCGATATAGGCGCTGACGTCGAAAGGGGCCACCCGTTGGATGATTTGGAACAGCTTCTGCATGGCGGGGCTGCGCCCCAGGATGGGACCCAGGCCCGGGAGCGAGCGCTTGCCCTCGGGGAAACCGGCGGAAGCCCCCCGCGACTGGCTGATGACGCCCTTGAAGCGCCGCACCGTGGCATCGAGGATTCCCCCTACCGGGAGCCGCTCGAAAACCGATCCGCCGGCGAAACCGTCGAGCGGGCAGTACCGCAGCAATTCTTCGAGGTCATCGGGCTCGGTGACCGCGCCGCCGAAAACCAGGCAGCGGGGACGGCGCCCTCCCTTGCGGGCCGCGTCGAGCATGGCGTTTAGGGCGGCCTGGTTCAGTTGCAGCATGTCCCGCGTGGCATGCACGTCCTCGAACTGCCGGGTAAGCCCTAAATGCAGGATCAAGGTGCTGATGCCGGCCTCGGCGAATACACGCGCTTCTTCCGGATTGAAGACGAAGCCGAAGGCGGCGAAGCCTTCGGATTGGGCCGCCCGCAAGAGCGCTATCTCGGCGGCCACTCCCCGGCCGGCTTTTTCCCAGGCGGCGCGGAGGCACCCATCCAGAAAACCCGCGGCCGGCCAATTGCAAATGCCATACACGCCCAAAGCGCGATAGGCCTCCCACAAGGCGGCCGGCGGATACTCCGCATCGCCGGGAGCGGCGGCGGCCACCACCGGGATATGGTTGGCCGCGGCGGGAAGGATGTGCTCCCGCAGGAGTTTCAAAGTCTGGGAATTGGAATTCCCGAAGGGCAGAAATGAAGGCAAAGATCCATGGCCTAGATTGCGATACACCCCCGCGTTCAAGGCCAGGAGGAAATCCGCCCCGGCTTCGATCGCGCTGCGCGCGACCTGCCCGGAACCGGCCGCCACCGCCAGAATAGGCTTCCCGGAGCCCTGTGTATATTCCGTATCCATGTTTGGATACTAGAATAAAACCGACCTGTCTTTTTCGCATGGCAAACTTCGAATGGCGGAGGCATGGGGAAAGGGAAGAAACGGGAGAAGCGGGAGCCGCGAATCGACACGGGCCGGTTCGTCAAGGGTGGGGCTTAAGCGAACCAGTTTATGGCCCGTGCCGATTTTCTCGGTCGCGGCGGATCTAGTTGGATCAAGGATCGGCACGGGCTCAGTTCGTCGAGGGTGGGGCTCAAGCGAACTTGTTACTAACCCGTGCCGATTTACCCTTGCATCTAGGGTCGGCCCTTTAGACCGACGTTCGCGAAAAAATTATTGCAAGGGACGTGCCATGACCGCGGGGAACAAGAAGACCGGAATTCATCCTGAAAGGGGCCTTCCAGGCCGCACGAAATTTCTTTTGTTTACCGCGGCACTGTTTACTCTATAAACAGTTTCGCATCAGCGGTTCCCTTCCGCGGAAGGATCACGACGGACGGAATCGGGAACGCGGCCATTGCCTTTGATCGCGGGTCCGGGCGCGTGGTTCCCGCCCAACAACTCGCGCACTTTTTCGAGCAAGGAAGCCGGCGGGAACGGCTTGTTCATGAAGGCGGTCTCCCCGTCCAGAACGCCATGATGCAAAATAGCGTCATCGGTGTAACCCGATATGAAGAGCACGCGCATGGAGGTCCGCTTGCGGCACAATCGCTCGGCCAGTTCGCGGCCGCCCATCCCCGGCATCACCACGTCGGTGATCAGCAGATGGATTTCCCCCGCATAACCCTCGGAGGCCGCCAGCGCCTCGTGGCCGTTGCCGGCTTCGATGACCGTGTACCCTTGCGCTCCCAGCAATTGCCTGAGGAAAACCCGCACCGAGGCTTCATCCTCGGCCACGAGCAAGGTTTCCTTGCACTTCTCCCGCGATGGATGCAGGGCATGCGGGCCGTCCGGTTCTTCCTTCGCATCCCCCGTCGCCACGGGGAACAGGACATCAAAGGTCGAGCCGCGCCCCGGCGAGGATTGCACCCCGATATGGGCGCCCGTCTGCTGCACGATGCCGTAGACGGTGGAAAGGCCCATGCCCGTTCCCTTGCCCACCGCTTTGGTCGTAAAGAAGGGTTCGAAGATGCGCGCTTTCACCTCATCGGACATGCCCACGCCCGAGTCGCGTACGCTCAGGACCACGTAGTGCCCCGCGGGGACGTTGCCCAGGTTGGGATCGCGGCGGCCGTCGCGGCGCTCATGCCGGGTCGAGATTTCCAGGCGCCCGCCCATGGGCATGGCGTCGCGCGCGTTCAGGGCCAGGTTCAGGATCACCTGCTCCACCTGGCTGGGATCGGCCTTGATGCTGGGGAGCTGCGGCTCCAGGCGGCAGACATGCTCGATGTCTTCCTGCAGCAGGCGCTTCAGCATGCCCGACATGCCCTCCACGATGCGGTTCACGTCCACCAGGCGGAAGGCCATGATCTGCTGGCGGCTGTAAGCCAGCAACTGGTTGGTGAGCGCCGCCGCGCGCTGGCCCGAGCGGAGGATTTCGGACAGCCCCAGATGCAAGGCGTTCCTATCGTGCAGTTGGCCCATCAGGAGTTCGCTATAGCCGTTGATGGCCGTGAGCATGTTGTTGAAATCGTGGGCGATGCCCCCGGCCAGCTTGCCGATGGCCTCCATCTTCTGGGCCTGCACCAGGGTTTCCTTGCCCAGGCGCAAGTCCTCTTCCACCTGCTTGCGATCGCTGATGTCCATGGCCGCGCCGATGAGCCGCACGGGTCGGCTTTCGCGATCCCGGAAAACCTTGGCGCGGGTGTACATCCAGCGGATGCCGCCCTCGGGCCGCAGCACCCGGAATTCCATTTCGCAATCGTTGCCGGTCTCCACCGCCCAGGCCACCGTATCCCGGAAGGCCCGGCTGTCTTCGGGATGGATGCGGGCCATGAAGGATTCCAGGCGCGAACCCAAGGTCCCGTCCAAAAGCCCCAGGAATTCGTGCAGACGCGGCGAAGCCAGGAACCGATCGGAGCGGATTCCCCATTCCCAGGCCCCGATCTTGCCCGAGTCCAACGCCAAGCGCAAGCGTTCTTCATTCTCGCCGAGGGTGAACAAGGTGCCGCGCAACTGGTACTGCCTCTGGCGCGCGCGCTGGGCCATCTTCAGGATGGAGAGCAAGGTCATCTGGCGGAAGGGCCGCTCCAGGAAGGTGACGTTGCCCGAGGGCGCGAAGGCGTTCAAGGTGTTGAGGCGGGCTTCGTTGAGCTCGCCGCTGCCGGTCAGGATCACGATGGGGATATCGGACCAGGGGGGTTGGCGCGCGATGGTTTCCTGGAGGCGGGGAAGCTCGGTTACGCTCAGGCCTTCTTCGGCCAGGAGCAGCACGCCCACGCCTTCCGCCATTTCCCCGAGCACCTCTTCCAAGGTGCGGCACGCTTGCGCCGGGAATCCGGCGCCGCGGAGCACGGAGCAGGCGATTTCGGAATCGCGTCCGATCGGAGCCAGCACCAGAATGCGATCATCCCGCACGGCCATTTTAGCGTGAGCCCCCCACGGCCGCCGAAAGAATGGATTCGGCGCCGCCGATGTAGTCGGGCACGCCTTTCAGCACGCCCCGGAATTCCTTGAGCGGCTCCCCCACCACCAGGCGCCCATCGCGGACGGCCAGTTCGCGGATGGCGTTCTCATGGAAGCCGCTGCGCTTCTTGATGACGGAGATGGCCTTCTTCAGGAGACCGCCGAACTCGAAATACCGGAGCAGGACGACGGTATCGGCAAGGTAGGTGAGATCGGCCGGGGTGCTCATATCCCCCAGGATGCCGTGCTGGGCCATGACCAGGATGGAGGCCACTCCGCGCTGGCTCAGGTAGGCCAAAAGCTCGTGCAGTTGCAAGAGCAGGAATTTTTCCTCGGGCATGGCGTTCATGTAGCCGTTCAGGCTGTCCACGATAACCATCCGGAATCCCTCTTTATCCGACATATCGCAAATGGAATGGGCCATTTCCCCGGGCGAGATTTCCGCCGCGTCCACGTGCCGCAGGACGATGTTCCCGGAGCGGATATGCTCCTGCATGCGCAATCCCAGATCCTCGGCGCGCTGCACGTAGGTATGCAGGTTCTCGTCGAAAAGCAGGATGATTACGCGCTCCCCGCGCTCGGCGGCGCTTACGGCGTAATGGGAGGCGATGCTGGACTTGCCCGCGCCCGCCGGCCCGATGAGGAGGGAACCCGTGCCCCGTTGGATGCCGCCGCCCAGCAAATCGTCCAACTCGGGAATCCCGCTGGGGATGGGGCTGATGGATGTCGGCGCGGCGGGCCTGATAGATACCTTGAGACGCGGGAAAACCGCCAGGCCGCCGGTCACGATGGAGTAATCATGGCTGCCGCTTTCGTATTTCATCCCGCGCATTTTGACGATGGAAAGCTGCCGCCGCTCGGCGCCGAATTCGGATACCATGCGCTTCATGGCGATCACCCCATGGGCGATGCTTTGCACCAATTGCTCCGGCTCTCCCGGGCCCCGATCCTCCAGGAAGATCACGGTGGCGCCTTTGCGGGCGAAGTAATGCTTGAAGGCCAGCATCTGGCGGCGGTAATGCAAGGCATCATGGGCCAAGAGGCGGAACTCCGAAAGCGAATCGATTACGATCCGATCCGGAGCCGATCGATCGATGCGCTCTTGCACTTGGCGCACGGTTTGCATCAATTCCACCTCGGAGGGATGGAACAGGGTATTGGGGGACTCCACCATGCTTTCCTGATCGGCCGCGGTCAATTCCAAAAGCTCGATCCCGTCCAGGTTCCAGCCGTGGGAGTCGGCCACCGCCTCCAGTTCGTTCTTGGTTTCCGAAAGCGTGATATACAGCCCCTTCTCCCCCGCCAACGCCCCTTCCAGCAGAAACTGCAAAGCCAAGGTGGTTTTCCCGACGCCGGGATCCCCCTGCACCATATAGAGGCGATGCCGGGGAAATCCCCCGTGGAGGACATTATCCAGGCCGGTGATTCCGGTTTTGCAGAGTTCGGTCTCTAGAACGGGCATGCGGACTCCATCCAATCCCCGGGCGCCAAATCCGGTTGGAAAGGCCATTCGCCTTCCCATTAGTGTGTTTTCCGAAAATAAATTTCTGCCGAAAAGGGAAAAGAACAATCTAACGGGGGAAACCGCTGAAACCCCGTTAAATAGGGGATTTATCCGGACTTTCGAGGCCGGTTAGCCGGGCCGGATCCGGCCAATATCCTCGGCCGGCTCCAGGCGCAATACCTGGGCCGACGCCACCGACAAAAGGCAGGCGGCCAGGAAGTACCAGAAGCCGGATTCCAACTGCGCCGAGACGCCCGCCGCCGATCCCGCCGCCAGATAAGCCAGGAAGATCCCCATCACGAAAACGTCCGCCATGGACCATTTGCCGATGAGGCTGACGAAGCGGTGCGCGAGGCGCCGCCCGGGAGCGCGGCGGAAAGCCAGGACATAGAGCAGGGCCAAGGCTTTCGCGCAAGGCACGATCACGCTGAACAAAAGGATCAGACCCGCCACCAGCAGGTTACCCGTATCGTAAAGGTTACGGACGGTCCCGAGGATGCTGCGGGTCTGGTGGTAGATGGCCACCTTGCCCAGGAACGGCAGGGCCGGCGAGATATCCAAGGTGAGGGCGGGCCGCGACAATCCCGGCGCCAGGCAGGCGAAGGAAGCCAGGATGAGAAGCAAGGCCAGGGCGTTCCGGAGGTTCGGCATCGCCCCAAATTAATTAATTTGGCCGCAGCGCCCGGCGGGCGCCGAGAGGGATCCATGCAAACATCCAAGGACTTGGTCACCTGCTCCGTGTGCGGACGCCAGCTGCCTCGGCGCACCTGCACGCCCGCCTCGGCTTTGAGGCCGAGTTTGGCGGAGCGCGTCCGCCAGGACCATCCCGGCTTGGCTTCGGAGAGCTACGTCTGCTTCCAGGATCTCTCCCGCATGCGCGCCGCCTGGGTGAACGAAATGCTGATGACCCAGAAGGGCGAGCTTTCGCGGATGGAAGACCAGGTCATGCAAAGCATCCGCCAGGAGGAGATCCTGGCGCGGAAGCTGATGCGGGAGGAGGAACAGAAAAAAGGGACGTTCGGGCAGCGCGCGGCGGATCGCCTGGCGCGCTTCGGCGGCAGTTGGGGCTTCCTCATCATGTTCGCTTGCATCCTGGCGACCTGGATAACCCTGAACGCGGTGCGAGGCGGGCGGGCCTTCGATCCCTACCCCTTCATCCTCCTCAACCTGATCCTATCCTGCCTGGCCGCGGTGCAGGCCCCCATCATCATGATGAGCCAGAACCGCCTGGAGAAGCGGGATCGCAAACGGTCCGAAAGCGATTACCAGGTGAACCTGAAGGCCGAACTGGAAATCCGCAGCCTGCACGAGAAGATCGATCATCTACTTGATCACCAGTGGCACTACCTGATGGAGATCCAGCAGATCCAATTGGAGCTGATGGAGGAAATCGCCAACCGGGGGAAAGGGTGAGGAAAGATTGGTTTGGTCGGGGGTAAGTAAGGGTAAAGGGTACAGGGTAAAGGGTGTAGAATTGGACCCGTTCTTCCTTTACCCTTTACCCTTTACCCTTTACCCCTTCTTCAGGCCAACCGCGCGTCGAGGTTGATCGTCACGGCGGCCAGGGCCGTCGCGATGGGGCATCCCTTCTTCGTCCCTTCGGCGATCTGCAGGAACTTGGCCTGATCGATGCCAGGCACCTCGGCCTGGGTCTTCAGATCGATCTTGGTGATGCGGAAACCCGCCTCCACCTTCTCGATCCAAACGTCCGCTTCGCTTTGCACGCGCTTAGGCGAGAAGCCGGCGCGGCCCAGATCCGCCGATAGGGCCATGGAGAAGCAACCCGCCAAGGCCCCGCCGATCAATTCTTCGGGATTGCTGCCGTTGCCGTTCTCGAAACGGGAAGCGAAGGAAAAGGGCTGCTCGAACCGCCCTCCGATGGACATCTGTCCGCTTCCGCTCTTCAGGTCTCCGAGCCAGGTGGCTTTGGCTTTACGTGCCGGCATGGGCTACTCCTTGGGGAAAGGTTGGATTCGTGCGAAACTAGCTTTCTCAGGGCAGGGACGAAAGCCGATAACTCAGCCCCAGGGACAGTCCGTATTCCCGGTCTATCCCCAATCCGGCCGGTTTGACCTCTTGACCGCCGATTTGCCCGGCGAAGGAAAAGGCCCACGGCCCCGAAGCGCGGTCCAGGCGTATCATCCCCAGGGTCGTCGCCCCGCTCCAGTTATAATCGCCCAAGCCCGCCCAGGCCCGGTAATCCCCCAGCTTCATCCCGATTCCGGCATTGCGGCCTCCGCCCCCCGACAGGTAGGGATTGGAACCCGCGGCCTCGGCGGTGAGATAGATGGAACGGGTGACCCCCAGGCGCAGGCCCAGGACGGGGGCGATGGCCTTCTTCTCGGCGTCCTCGACCCCCAAGTTGAAAAGCGCATAGGAAAGCCCGAGGTTAACGCCCACGCGTTCCCAATCGAATCCCACATAGGCTCCGCCCTCGAAGGCCCGCGGGGAGCGGGTATCCCCCAAGGTGTTATCAGTCTTGGCGCTGTCCATCACCACGGTAAGATCCTGGACGATGAAATCGGCGTGGGTGCCGAGGGTGGTCAGGCCGGGCATCAAGCGCCGTAGGACGGAAGCGTCAGGATCCCGCGCGCCCGTTTCCATCGTATGCCGCAAAGCGACTTGGCCTTCCCAGTATTCCGAATCGAAATCGCGATGGCACCCGGAAAGATGGTAAGTGCCGCGACCGGCGGAGGCGCGCACGTAAGTACCGGAGGTATCGGGGATGTCGAAGCCCACCACGAAGGGAAGGGCGATCGTCAGCGGCAAGAGATAGGCGCGGCGTAACCGCATGGAACCTCCGGACGGGAGTTTAACGGATTCCCAATTGGCGCATTTCGAGGATGGAGGAGACGGAAACGTCCATGTCGCGCAACAGCCCGTTGTTGATCCCGTAGATCCAGCCGTGAACGGTCAGCTCCTGGCCGGCGCTCCACGCTTCCTGGACGATAGTGGTATTGCACACGTTGTAGACCTGGCTCACCACGTTGATCTCGCACAAGCGGTCGATGCGCTTGACCGGGTCCTGGATGGCTTCCAATTCCTTCTCGTAGTGGTAGTAAGTGTCCCGCACGTTGCGCAGCCAATTGTCGATCATCCCGTGGGGCCGGTCTTCCAAGGCCGCCGCCACGCCGCCGCAGCCGTAGTGGCCGCAGACGATGATATGCGCCACCTTGAGCACCGAGACGGCGTATTGCATCACGGAAAGGCAGTTCATATCGGTATGCACGACCAGGTTGGATACGTTCCGGTGGACGAAGAGTTCGCCGGGCAGGAGCCCGACGATTTCGTTGGCGGGCACGCGGCTGTCCGAACAGCCGATCCACAGGTACTTGGGCGATTGCTGCTTGGAAAGTTTCTCGAAGAAGTGGGCGTCCCGGGTCAAAATCTCTTTGGCCCATTGCCGGTTGTTGTCGAAGAGGCTCTGCAAAATGTCCATACGATTAACGGTAATAAAATCCCGCCTGGAAATTATATCCGTCCCCTTCCAGCCTACTCCACGCCCAGGACCGCGACCAGGAAGGCCCAACGATCCGCGGTTTCCTCGATCACCTTGGACATGGGCTTCCCGCCCCCGTGCCCCGCCTTGGTCTCGATGCGGATCAAGGCCGGGCCCGCCGCCGGGACCCCGGCCACGGCGGCCTGCAGGGCGGCGGCGAACTTGAAGCTATGCGAAGGGACCACGCGATCATCGTGATCGCCGGTCGTCAGGAGCACGGCGGGATAGGCCGTACCCGGCTTGAGGTTGTGCAAAGGCGAATACGCCATCAGGATCGGGAACGCGCCCGCATCGTCCGGGCTTCCGTAATCGGAGGCCCAGGCCCAGCCGATGGTGAACTTATGGTAGCGCAGCATGTCGAGCACGCCCACCGCCGGCAATACCGCGCCGAACAGGTCGGGCCGCTGGACCATGCAGGCCGCCACCAGCAGGCCCCCGTTACTGCCGCCGCCGATGGCCAGGCGCTTGGGCGAAGTGTAACCCTCGCGGATGAGCCATTCCGCCGCCCCGATGAAATCGTCGAAGCCGTTCTGCTTCCGTTCCAGGATCCCGGCCGCATGCCATTCTTCCCCGTACTCCCCGCCGCCCCGGACGCAGGCTACGGCCAGCACGCCGCCCATCTCCAGCCATGGCAGGCTCCCGGCCGAGAAGGAGGGCGTGAGGCTGATGTTGAAGCCGCCGTAACCGTACAGGTATACCGGCAGGTTCCCGTCCTTCGCCAGGCCCTTCTTATGCACCAGGAAAATCGGTATCCGGGTGCCGTCCTTGGAAGGATAGAAGGCTTGCGAGGTTTCGAAGGCGGAAGCATCGAAGTCGAGCGTCGGCGCGCGGAACACCGAGCTGACATGGGTGCGGAAATCGAGGCGGTAGATGGTGGTCGGGAAGGTGAAACCCGTGAACGCGAAAAAGGTTTCCATATGGCCGCGTTCCCCGGTGAATCCGCTCACCGTGCCCAGCCCGGGCAGGGCGATCTCGCCCAAGGGCTCGCCCGCGAAAGAGAAGGTGCGCGCCACCGCGTGGGCGTCGCGGAGATAAGAGGCCACCAGCCGCTCGCCCACCGCATGCGCGCCTTCCAGGGTTTCGGGGGATTGGGGGACTATCTCCACCCAGGCGCCCGTATCGCCGTCCAAATCGACGGCCACCACGCGGCCGCGCGGCGCATCGAGATCGGTCAGGAACCATAAGCGCCGCCCGATATCGGCGGCCAAGGAATATTTCGCCCGGAAGTCGGGGATCAGCTCGCGCACGGGGGAGGCCGGATCGGTGAGGTCCTTCCAAAATACCAGGTTCTTGGGATCGGTGCCTTTCCAGACGGAAAGGATCAAGGTGCGGCCGTCTTCGCTCACTTCAGGGGAAAATCCCCAGTCGGGCTGGTCGGGACGGTGATAGATGAGATCGTCCTTCTCCTGGGGATCGCCCAAGCGATGGAAGTACAACTTTTGGAAGCGGTTGATGTCCTCCAGGCTCTCGTCGGAGCGGGCGCGCCCATCGGAGCGGGCGCTTCTGTCGAATCGGGCGCTTCTGTCGAAGCGGCCGTAAAAAAAACCGGATCCATCCTTGGCCCAGGCCACCGATGAGAACTTGATCCGTTCCAAAACGTCGGGCAGATCGATCCCGTCTTCCACGCCGCGTACGCGCCAGGTCTCCCAATCCGAACCCGAGGCCGAGGTCCCGTAGGCAAGCAGTTCCCCATCATCCGAAAGCCCCATGGTGGCCAGCGCGACGGTGCCATCGGCGGAAAAAGCGTTGGGATCGATTAGTACGCGCGGTTCCGCGTCCAAGCCGCGCTGGACATAGAGGACGCTTTGGTTCTGGAGCCCGTCGTTCTTGAAGAAGAAATAGCGGTTCCCCTTGCGCCAGGGGGTCCCGTAGCGTTCGTAATTCCATAACGCGGTGAGCCGTTGTTGGATGCGGTCGCGGGCGGGAATGGCGCGGAGGAATCCGAAGGTGAGCCGGTTCTGGGCTTCCACCCAGGCGCCGGTTTCGGGGGAATCGAGATCTTCCAACCAACGATAGGGATCGGCGATTTCGACTCCATGGAGCACGTCGCGCTGATCGGATTTACGGGTAGTGGGATAGGCAAGGGATTCCGGCATCCGGAAAATATAACCCGATAAAGGGTCGCGCATTTACCCGATGCGAATAGGCATTCCCGATCGTAAACTCCGGATATGCCCCTAAGCGTCTATCTGCTTGCCCTCATCCTGGGTTCCCGCGAGGAGTACCAGGCTTACGAGGAGTGCCGAAGCGCGCGGCAAGCCACTACGGTCTGGAGCATCGGCGCGCCGGGAGCCAAGCTTCGCGCCCGGGAGAGCCTCGAATCCCCTACCGTGGAACTTCTGCAAACGGGCGAAGACATCATCTTGATCGATCGCTTCGACGGGTCCGGGACCTACCAAGTTCGGACCGCCCGAGGTCTCCATGGGTATGTCCGGATAGACGACGTCATCAAGGTGGTCTACCCGCCGCGGGATACGGCTTCCGAGGGATGCCCCTTGCCCAGCGTTCTCCGTTTGGTCCATCCTCTTCTCCATTACATCGCGGGTCCCATTAAGATCGATCCGGGTCCGACTCCGGAAGAACTGAAGACCCTGGAATTGGAGGAGGCGCCGCCCTCGAAAGCCCGGGACTCCGGAACCGGCCGCAAACGATAAATCTCCGAGTTGCTAATTTCCCGTCCGATGAATCGCAAAAACGGAATGTTCTACCTGGGCCTGTTCCTGTTGATCGGATTCGTCTTCACGGGCATGTATCTCCGATACCACGTCAAGCCGGCCTTGGGAGATGACATCGCCCATCGCATGATGGCCCGCGCCAATCATCTCTATTTGCTTTTCATATCCCTCTTGATCATGACCGCGTCCCAAATCGACGTTACCAGCCGCGCCGCCTGGATTCGCCGTACCACGGCCACAGGCAAGCTTCTGCTTTGCGCCTCAGGACTGCTGCTGGCGCTCGCCGTATTCACGGATCATTCGGGCGGGACCCGGGATCGCGTCACGACGTTCTATGGATGCATTGCCGCCTTAGCCGGAGGGTTGGCCCTGGCGGCCGGCGTATTCGGGCGCCGCGATTCCGGAGCCATTTAATCGGAGGACCCGGGCCGAGGGCGCCCGGGCGAGAAGTGGTCAGGGACCACTTCTAGGGCGGATCGGGGTCCGGTCCGATCCGCCTAAATGGTTTTCCGATCTCCGTTGGCGGTTCTTATCAGTAGCTCTTGTACGGCAGGAATTTCCCGCTCATGACGATGCGTACGCGATCGCCCTTGGGATCGGGCTCCCGCGCGATGTCCATGCTGAAATCGATCGCGCTCATGATGCCGTCCCCGAACTCTTCGTGGATCAGCGCCTTCAAGGTCGTCCCATAGACGCTTACCAACTCGTAAAAGCGGTAGATGAGCGGATCGGTGGGGACCGCGGTGGGGAGCGATCCCTTGTATGGCACCGTTTGCAGCGCGGCCACGGCCTCCGGGGGGAGTTCGAAAAGCCTTCCCAAGGCCTCGGCCTGCTCAAGCGAGAAGGTCATCTGCCCCAGTAGGCCCGCGGTCGTCCACTCCTTGCTCTTGCCTACGGCCTGCGCCGCCTGGGCCCAGGCGATCCTCTTTCGCGCCTTGGCGGCCAGAACGAGCGCGGTGGCTTCGTGACGATCCATGGTAACCTCCCCGTTAACGGTCGGCGGCTTAGGCCGCCGCCTTTCAGAAGTTGAAGGTGGGCATGAAATACAGGAACACGCCGTTTTCGCTCGGGCCGCCCTTCGCGAGGGTCGCCTTCGGAACGCCGGGGAAGGCCTGGGAGGCCGCCCCGAGCAGGTAGGCATCATCGCCGGGGATGAAGACTCCGGCGCCGAATACGATGTTGGACTTGGGATACCACGCGACGTGCGCTTCCAGATCGATTTCCGATCCGTAGGGATTGTCGATAGCGGACGGCGCGGCTTGGGGCGCGAAGAAATGGTAGGCGGGTTTCAAGGTCAAGCGCGAATTGCCGGTGGGCCCGGGCAGGAAGCCGAACTCGCCGTCGACGCGGTAATCCACCACGCCATAGCGGGGATTCGCCCCGAAGTAATCCATCCAGCCGTAAAGGTTGTGGGCGAAATAGTAATTGGCCCGGTAGGTGTGGTATTGGTCATCCGTCGGATCGTCGTCGCCGCTCATGACGTCCACTCCCAGGCTCGCCTTCTGGCTGCCCATGACGATCCCCAGGCGGGTTCCCAACTGGAACGCGGCGCTGGTCTTGTCGAGATTCCTGTTGGTCTTCAGCTCTCCGGCTTGCCAGATGAACTCCTCTTCGAATGCGACGATGCCGAATTTGCCGGCGACGCGCTCGCCGTAGTATTCCAAATCGTAATTGGCCGTCGTGTCCCCGTTGTGTATGGTCGTAAGGCGATTCTGATCGTAGAAGCTATAAGCTTCCGCGACCAGGTCCGGGGTGATCTGGTGGCTGTAGTATAGGCCCCCGAGCGCATCATGATCCTTGGTGACGGTGGCATTGGTGTCGCGCACCAGGAAAGCCATGCCGGTCAGGTTGCCGGGATCGAGGTTCAAGTTGAAGGACCAACCGTCGAACTGGCGGGAAGTAGGGCTCCATTCCAAGGTGCTCAGGAAGCGGCCGGAGCCGAGGGACATCTTCTGGCGGCCCAGGGCCGTCTTGAAAGGGCCTTGCTCCACGGCCACATAGCCTTGGGTCAGATCAACGCCGGCGCGGTTTCCCACCGTGGCCGAAGAAGGATTGTTGGCCGCATTGGGCTCCGATCCATAGTAGCGCACGTCCTGGACCTCGACCTTGATTTCGACCGACGGCGAGGGCACCGCCACGAAACCCAGGCGCGTACGCAACTGGCTGTTGAGGAGCGACTTCTTCGTCGAGGTATCGGCCATCGCTTTCACATCGTATTCGGTGCGGGTGCGGACTTGGCCGTAGAAGGGAGGCTGGGGCGTAGCATAGGGCGATTCCGGCGGCGCCGCCGCCAGGACCGGCAGCGCGCTCAGGGCGAGCAGCGCGGTCAGGGAAAACAGGGTGATTGGGGGGTTCGGGGCTCTCATACTTCTCCTTAGAGTTTCAGGTTCAGACAGTCTTCTCCCTAGGCGGACCTGGAGGTACGCGAGCGGGCATGATGGTTTCCAAGGGCCGCCGGGAATTGTCCCGCCGGCCCGGTCGGGCCGATCTTCGGATTCGCGTGGCCGGACGGACCGGCCAGGTTTAAAGGCTCGTCACGCGCCCATGCTCGGACCACGTCCGCGGGACCGGTTCCCGCGCAGCCGACCCACCGGCTCTACGCCGCCGTCGCATGGCCGGATCCGGCGGAACCGGCCGATGGGTCTTAAGCTGCGGCAGCATGGCCGGTTCCGATCAAGTACTGCAACAGTTCCTTCCGGATCGCCAGGTAATGGGAATCTTCCAAGAGCGCTTCGCGCGTGCGCGGGCGCGGGATGGGTACGTCCACCACCTTCGCGATGGTGGCCGCTGGCCCGTTGGACATCAGTACGATGCGATCCGAGAGGAACACCGCTTCGTCCACGTCATGCGTGATCATGATGACGGTTTTCCGGTTCTTCTCCCAGATGGCGGTCAATTCGTCTTGCATGCTGCCGCGGGTGAGGGCGTCCAGCGCGCCGAAAGGCTCGTCCAAGAGCAGCACCTTGGGATCGGCCGCGAAGGCGCGCGCGATGCCCACGCGCTGCTTCATCCCGCCCGATAGCTGCGGGGGTTTCTTATGGATGTGCGCGCCCAGATGCACCATCTCGACGTAGCGCTTGGCCTCGGCCAGGCGGAAGTCCTTGGGCTTATCGGGATAGACCGAATCCACGGCCACCAGGACGTTCTCCAGCACGCTTAGCCAAGGCAGGAGAGAATGGCTTTGGAAGACCACGGCCCGGTCCAGCCCGGGCGCGGTCACCTCTTTGCCGTTCACGGCCACGGTTCCGGTGGTGGGCAGGTAAAGCCCCGCCACCAGGTTCAGCAAGGTCGACTTGCCGCAACCCGAATGCCCGATGATGCTCACGAACTCGCCCTTGCCGATGCGCAGGTCCACGCCGGCCAAGGCATGATAGCGCTTCTTGCCCGAGCCGAACAATTTGTGCACGCCGGAGATGTCCACGAATTTCGCCTCGTTCTCGGCGATTTTATCCGCCACGGGATCGCTCATTTCAGTCTCCTATGCTTCCGAAGAGGAGGGCGATACGGGCCATGATGCGATCGAGCACCAAGCCCACCATCCCCACGTAGAATACCGACACGATAATGTCGCTCATGCGCGACGAGTTCCAGGAATCCCAGATGAAGAAGCCGATGCCGACGCCGCCCGTGAGCATCTCGGCCGCCACGATAGCCAGCCAGGCCATGCCGATGGCGATGCGCAGGCCGGTGAAGATGTACGGCGCGGCCGACGGCAACATGACCTTGAAGAAGTAGCGCGAGCCCTTCAGCTGGTAGACGCGGGCCACGTTCTCGTAATCGGCGGGAATGCGCATGATGCCCACCGAGGTATTGATGATGATGGGCCAGATGGCGGTGATGAAGATGACGAACACCGCCGACGGGTTCGCCTGGTTGAAGGTGGCCAGGGAAATGGGCAGCCAGGCCAGCGGCGGGATGGTACGCAGCACCTGGAAGATGGGATCGAAGGCCTTGAAAGCCATCGCAGATTTGCCGATCACGATTCCCAGGAAGACCCCCACCACGGCGGCCAGGCTGTAGCCCAGCCCCACGCGCTCCAGGGAAGAAAGCAGATGCCAACCGAGGCCCTTATCGTTGGGCCCGTTGTCGAACCAGGGATGGGCGATCAGCTTCCACGATTCCGTCACGGTTTTGATAGGCCCCGGCAGGGTCACGCCTGTGCGCGAGGAATAGATCTCCCAGAACAGGCCGATGAAGAAGATCGCGATCACCGGCATGATGAAGGTGCGCGCGCGCTCGCGGATGCGTTCCGCGCGTTCGCCGTCCTCGCCGGGGGGCGGAAGCTTGGCCGCCGGACGTGTCGTCTGCGCGGCCATCCTGCTCTCCATTTTCCCCAGCCCCGGCCCCATGGGCTTGGGCCGTTCCGTCCCCGACTTTTGCCCGTTCGTCAGGGATTTCTCCTGCGACGGGAACTTGGGTTGCGTATCCATGATCATTTCTTCGCGCCCTTCTTGCCGTCGATGTTCTTGATCTTCAGCTTGGCCAGGTAGCCTTCCGGATCGTTGGGGTCGAAAGTCACGCCGTCGAAGAAGGTCTCCACACCGCGCGAATCGCTCTCGGGGATCATCGCTTCCTGCCCGATCGCTTTGGCGCATTCCTTCCACAGGTCGGCGCGGTTCACTTCGCCGATCACCTTGTCGTAGTCCACGCCGTTGGGGAGGAAGCCCCAGCGCCGGGTCTCGGCCAGGAACCACTTATCATGGCTCTTGTAGGGGAAGGAGGCATGGTCGCGCCAGAACTTCATGAACTCGCCTTCCTTGGGCTTGCGCTTGCCGTCGCCGTATTCGGTGTGGCCCTGGATCCTGGGAAGCAGATCCTCGACGTTGCAATTGATCCAGTTCTTCTGGGAGAGGATGGTAGCCAATTCCTTGGCGTTCTCGGGCTTATCGCACCACATCTGGGCTTCCATCACGGCCTTCAGCAGCGCTTTGGTGGCGATAGGATGCGCGTCCACCCAATCCTTGCGCATGGCGAAGGACTTCTCCGGATGGTCCTTCCAGATTTCCTGGGTTTGGATGGCCGTATAGCCGATGCGCTGGTTGATAAGCTGCTGGCCCCATGGCTCGCCCACGCAGAAGGCGTCCATGTTGCCTACGCGCATATTGGCCACCATTTGCGGGGGAGGGATCACGATGGTGGCGACGTCCACGTCCGGGTCGATCCCGCCGGCCGCCAACCAATACCGGATCCAATAATTATGCGTCCCGGTGGGGAAGGTCATGGCGAAAGTAAGGGGCTTTCCGCCCTTCTTCTTCGCCTGCGCGATCCAGGGTTTGAACGGCGATGCATCCTTGCCGATGCCGTCTTCCGCGTACTTGGAGGCGACGGAGATGGACTGGTTGTTATAGTTCAGGCGCGCCAGGATGTACATGGGACAGGGTTTATTGCCCTTGGTCACCAGCCCTAAGGTCAAGGCGTAAGGCATGGGCGTCAGGATATGGGCGCCGTCGATGCCTCCGTTGCCGGAACCGAGCTCGAGGTTGTCGCGCGTGGCGCCCCAGGAAGCCTGCTTAAGCACTTCCACGTCGGGCATGCCGTACTTGGCGAACAAGCCCTTTTCCTTGGCGATGGCCAGCGGGGCGAAATCGTTGAGCGCGATATATCCGAGCTTGGCCTTGGTGGTCTCGGGCTTATCCTGCGCCGCCGCGCGGCCCGTCGCGGCCAATGCCAGCGCGATCCCCGCCAGGACGCCCAGGGCCTTGCGCATGCGGGCCGGGAATCCGATCGCATTTCGTGATCCTTGTAACGGTTTATCGGATCCGGTTCGGGGTGTAAGGGGGGACGGGAATGCCTTCATGATCGGACTCCTTGATTTGATCGAACCGGCCGGCGTGCGGGCGCCGGCCAGGGAAAAGGTGCGGACCCCCGGCAGGAGGCATGGGGAACATGGTCCTGCCGGGGAAAGGGACCGGGGATGGGTCCCACCCGGGGCTGGGAAGGTCCATCCGAGGTTACGCGGAAGGACGGCGCCGGGATCCCGCTGGGGAGCGGAGTCGGGTTCCGCGCCGGCGGCGGAGGCCGCCTGGCGCGAACCGAAGTATCCTAAAGCTTTCCGATCCAGCGAACCCATTGGGCATACTCCTTCGGCCGAAATCGACCGGGGTGGGTATGTCCAAAAGCCCGGACGGACCGGAGTAAGCGGGATCCGCGGAAGCGGATCCTAGTGCGCTTGCGCGCCCTCGCCTATCGTTTGCGCCGCGGCGCCGGGATGATCCCGGCCCCCAAGGGTTCCGTTTAAAACCTGCGACGCGAACGTTCAGTTGGCGTATTGTTACGGACGTCATTCATGAAAAGCAAAGCGTGGGCCAAGCTTGCCGTCGCGACAATCCAGCGCAATCGGCCGCTAATCGCGCCCGCACGGACCTCTAAAGTCACGAATGGCAAGTTCTGTCACGAACCCGCCAACAATTGGCGGCAATGGGAAAAGGATTTCGGTATCAGGCTTCGCGCGGATCGGCGGCGACCGCGGAGGATGCGGCCTTACGGGGTAGCCCGGAGGTTACGGATCGGTAAAATGATTCCAGGCACACGTCGGAAAGATCCAGGGAACGGGCCACCGTAGCGTCGGCGTTACCCCAGCGGATCATCTGCCCCAAATACCAACGCGCGTGCTCGCGGGCCGGGAACACGGGGGCATCGCCGTGGCGGAAATCGGCCCAAGTATCGGGGCCGCTGCTATCGGGGTTTTCCGCGAAGCTGCGCAGGGCCCCTT
Source organism: Fibrobacterota bacterium (assembly GCA_019509785.1). Classification (NCBI taxonomy): domain Bacteria; kingdom Pseudomonadati; phylum Fibrobacterota; species Fibrobacterota bacterium. Next base: position 232,640 of record JAEKLQ010000025.1, read on the forward strand.
CGATCACGTTCTTGGGGGTATTGACGTAATGCTTGGAGGCCAGGATCTCGACCGCGCGCGGGCGATTGACGGGATCTTCCAGCCACTCGGATGCCTGGTATAGCGCCCGTATCAGGCGCGCATGTTCCAAGGAATGGGAGCGGTGCCATCCCAGGCGGACGCCCAATACCTTGTCGCCCAAGCCGGGCAGCAGCGTCCGGCTCTCGGCCGTCAATCGTCCCAGCTTGGAAGCCGCCGCGCGGCGGCTCCAGGGCTCGGCCACGCAGAAGCCGTCGATCTCGCCCTTGCGCAACCGGCCCACCATCTCTTGCGGCGCCACGAAGCTTAAGGAAATGCGTTTCCCCACCTCCATGCCGGCCCGGCCGAGCCAAGTGCGCAGGATATATTCCTGGGGGCTTTCCGGGAAGACCACGCCCAAGCGCAGAACGCGTTCGGGATCGGCATCCAACCAGGCGCGCAAGGAGACGGGATCATGCGCGCCCTGGTTCCAGAGCGCGTTGGATAGGATGATGCCGTTGCCTTTATAGCCCAGGGTGAGCGCGTAAACGATCGGCGGCTCGTCGGGCAAAGCATCCAGCGCGGCTTGCAAGGCGGCCGTGTGGAGCAGATGGGAGGCATCCAGCTCCCCGGCGACGAGCTTATCGAATGCCTGTCCCCAGGACTGCGCCTTGCGCAGTTCCACTTCCACCTGCTGCCGGGCGAAGAAGCCTTCCTCCTGGGCCACGGCGAGCAAGGCGCAATCGACCAGGGGAATGAAGCCGATGCGGATGATCTCGCCGGGCAAACCGAACTCCGTTCATTTTCTTACACGCGCGCGCGGGCTACTTCCGGGGAGCCCCAGGTGGCGCGCCAACGGAACTTCACCTTGAAAAGGATACCGAAGGCGCAAGCGCCCAGCAAGGCATATAGCAAGAAGCCCAACCGATAATCGCCGGTGAGTTGCTTGGACATGCCCAGCGAGGAAGCCAGGTAGAAGCCGCCGATGCCGCCGGCCATGCCCACCAAGCCGGTCAGCGTGCCGATTTCCTTCTGGAACCGCTGGGGCAGAAGTTGGAAGACCGCGCCATTGCCCATGCCCATGGCCATCATCCCAACGACGAAGAGGGAGAGGGTAATGGCCAGTGAGGTCGGAAGCACGGCCACGCCGAGCATGGCGAACACGACGACCACGTAGAGGTATTGGAGGGCGCGCGCGCCTCCGAAGCGATCCGCCACGCTTCCGCCGATGGGCCGGAACATGGATCCGCAAAAGACTATGCCCGCGGTGAGGTAGCCGGCTACCTGCGGCGGCAACCCGAACTGGCTATTGAAATAGATGACGAGGCTGGAAGCCAGGCCCACGAAGCCGCCGAAGGTGACCAGGTAGAAAAGCATGAACCACCAGGCGTCGCGCTGCTTGAGGACCTGGAAGTAGCGCGTGAGAGGCTGGGCCGCGGGACGACCCGGGGCGTCCTTGGCCAGCCAGGCGTAGATGACCATGGTGATCGAAAGGGGGATAAGGACCAAGCCCAATACCCCGTTCCATCCGAAGTGATTGGCTAGGGCGGGGGCGAATAGGGCCGAGAAGACCGTACCGGAATTGCCCGCGCCCGCGATCCCCAAGGCCAGGCCCTGGGCTTCGGCGGGATACCAGCGCGATGCCAGGGGCAACGCGACCGCGAAGGAGGCTCCGGCCACACCGAGGCAGACGCCCAGGGCATAGACCGCGTGCAGGCTGTGAAGGCCCACCATCCAGGAAATGGCCAAGGCCGCCAATACGGTGCCCTGTCCGATTAGCCCGGCGCGCTTGGCGCCGATGCTATCTACCAGAAGCCCCATGAAGACGCGCATGACCGCGCCCGAGAGCACGGGGACGGCGACCATCATGCCCTTCTGCGCGGGCGAAAGGCCCAGGTCTTTGGCGATGTGCACGCCCAAGGGGCCGAGCAGCACCCAGACCATGAAGCTCATGTCGAAATAGAGGAAAGCGGAAAACAGGGTGGGCACGTGGCCGGCCTTCGCGAAGTCTTTCAATCTCATCTTGGGTCTCCTGCCTGACAATTCCAAGCAAAGGATGCGCCATCCCGAACCTCGAGCCTGAAATGTCAAGCCGGATCACCCCTTAAACGGGTCGTTCCCGGGAGCAGGTCCCCATTATATACAGGAGAAGGGGGATGAAACGAAACACGCAGGTTACCCCTCGTCGCTTGAAGCGAGCCAGGCCCGCCTCCCAAAGGACGCCAACTCCCAAGCTTTCCCCCGTTTTGTAAATCTGGAAATCGTGACATTTGCTTCCAATTGTAAACAGACCTTTCCTTGACACCCCCCCGCATGCCCTTCCTTTCCTGATTTCGGAGTGAACGGGGAGAAATTTTTATGGTATGCCCTTTGCGTTCTTAGCTCGGTAACACGCCAATTGTCACCGGTCCGTCCGAGCCTTTGGCCATCGCAATATCCCCTGGTATCAGGAGGAGAGGGCTATGGCACAGGATCTAAACGCCGGTAACGGACCCGGAACGCTGTCGACGCTTCCCGCAGGCGGCTTCCCCCAGTCCTTCACGCCCACCCAAAAGGAATACCTCGACGGGTTCCTTCGCGCGCTTTCCGGCCCCGCAGCCGGAAACCCTGTCGCAGCCCGGACCGCCGCCGGCGCTAAGCCCTCCGCCTCCGCGTCCGCCTCCACATCTTCCGAAATCGACTTGCCCCCGGGCAAGCGGGCGCAGTTGGCCTGGCAGGCCGCCGGCAAGCGCCTGTCCAAGGAAGAGCAGATCAAATTCGATTCCGATCCCCTCGATTGCTGGCCGCGCATCGCCGAGCTTTCCGCCCAGGACAAATTGCCCGAGGGCGAGGACGTCTTCCGTTTCAAGACCCATGGCCTATGGAACGTCTCCCCCGCGCAGACGTCGATGATGAGCCGCCTCCGCATCGCCGGCGGAGTTCTCAAGTCGCACCAAGCGCTTGCCATCGCCGCCGCCGCGGAAGCCTATGGCGGGGGCTTCGTGGACATCACTACGCGCGCCAATCTCCAGATCCGGGAAATCCCCGGTCGCCACATGCTCGCGCTCTTGACCGATATGCACGAGGCCGGCATCGTTCCGCGCGGTTCCGGAGCGGACAATATCCGCAACGTCACCGGCAACCCCACCTGCGGCATCGACCCCCACGAGTTCTACGACGTGCTGCCCCTCTGCCGTGAGTTGCATCATGCCATCTTGCACGACCGTTCCATGTACGGCCTGCCGCGCAAGTTCAACATCGCCTTCGACGGGGGCAATAGCATCGCCTCCCTGGAAGACACCAACGACATCGGCTTCCAAGCGGTGAAGGTGGACGCGGGCAAGGCCGTGGAAGCCGGGGTCTATTTCCGCATGGCCCTCGGGGGCATCACCGGCCATGGCGATTTGGCCCGCGATACCGGAGTCCTGCTCAAGGCGGAGGAATGCGTGCCGGTGGCGCGCGCCATCGTCCGCGTCTACCTGGAAAACGGCGATCGCGGCAACCGCAAGAAGGCCCGCCTCAAGTACGTCCTCGACTCGTGGGGCTTCGAAAAGTTCCTGGCCGAGGTCCAGAGCAAGCTTCCCTTCGCGCTGCGGAAATTGCCCGCGGCCGAATGCCGCTTCGCCCCTCCCGTCGACAAGGGCGCCCATCTCGGCATCCACTCCCAGAAGCAAGCGGGCCTTTGCTACATCGGCGTGGACGTACCGGTGGGCCGGTTGACTTGCGCCCAACTCCGCGGCCTGGCCGATTTGGCGACCCGCATGGGTTCCGGGGCGCTTCGGCTTACCGTTTGGCAGAACCTGCTCCTTCCGGACATCCAGGAAGCGCGCCTGGAAGAAGCCCTTAAGGCCCTCGGGGCCTTGGGCCTTACCCATGAGCCCGACCCGATCGCGGCCGGTCTGGTCGCCTGCACCGGCAGCGAAGGTTGCAAATTCGGGCTGGCCCCGACCAAGGCCACCGCCCAGGACATCTCCGCCTACCTGAAGGGACGCGTCACCTTGGACGCGCCGGTCAACATCCATCTCACGGGCTGCACCCATTCTTGCGCCCAGCATTTCATCGGGGACATCGGCCTCTTGGGCACCGGCGTGGAGACCGACGCCTACAAGGGCCCGGGCTTCCACTTCTATATCGGAGGCGGCTACGGCCGCGAAGGCCGCATCGCGGTGGCGGCGCGCCGCTCCGTGCCCCGCCCCGAGGTTCCCGCCGAAGTGGCCCGCATCTTGGAACTCTACCTCGGGAAGCGCCTTCCCGGGGAAACCTTCACCGCCTTCACGGCGCGCCATTCCGGAGCCGAATTGGAAGCATTATTCGCCGCCCCCGCGGACACCTCCGCCGGAGCCTTAACCGGGGAGGCCGTCCCCTCTGATAAAGGCCTTTCCCTGGCCGGGGAAGGGGCATAGCCATGACCGTACCTTATTTGCCCGAATCCGCCCCCTTCAGCCTCGATCAGCGCATGTGGCTGAACGGTTTCCTGGCCGGCCTGGCCAACGGCCTCATTCCCGCCGCGCCCCCCTCCGTAGCACCGGCGTTACCCGTGCTGGTTTTGTACGGGTCCCAGTCCGGGACCGCCGAGGGGTTGGCGCATGCCCTCGCCGATAAGTTGAAGGCCGCCGCTTTCGCCAACGGTTCGCCGGCCGAGCCCCGCGTGGCCTGCATGAATACCTATAAGGACATCGCCTGGGCTTCCGAGAAGACCATACTGTTGCTCACCAGCACCTGGGGCGACGGCGACATGCCGGATAACGGCGTGGCCTTTTGGGAATGGCTGAAAAGCCCCGAGGCCCCCGCCCTCGCCCACGTGAACTATGCCGTCTTCGGCCTGGGGGATAAGACCTACACGCGTTTCTGCCAGGCGGGCAAGAACCTGGATTCCCGTTTCTCCGAGCTGGGCGCCAAGCGCATGTTGCCCTTGTGCGAATGCGATACCGATTACGAGGCCAAGGCCGAGGAGTGGATGGCCCATGCCCGCGGGGCGCTGGAGCCCATCGCCGCCGCCTTGGGAGGTTCTTCTGGCGAAGGCGCGGCTCCCGCCATGTCCCATCCCGCGACCACGGGTCCCGCCGTCATCGGCGCCAACGGCCATGGCTCCGCGACGGCCAACGGAAGCGCCAACGGCGCCGCGGGGAACGGCGCGACCGCGAATGGTTCGTCCATGAACTCCATTTCCGTGAACGGAACGAACGGCGCCCACGGCACCAATGGGACCGCCGCCAAAGCCGCTTCCGCCTATTCCCGCAAAAACCCCTTCCCCGCCGCCTTGCTGGAAAACCATCCTTTGAACGCCAAAGGCTCCGCCAAGGATACCCGCCATATCGCCTTGTCGCTTTTGGGCAGCGGCCTGGAATACCGCGCCGGCGACGCCTTGGGCGTGCAGCCGCGCAATTGCTACGAGCTGGTGGACCGCGTCATCCTTTCACTCAATTGCCTGGGCAACGAAAAGATCGCCTTGGAGGGAGGCGAAGAGTTCGCCTTGCGCGCCGCCCTCCTCAACCGGCTCGATCTGCGCCGCGGATCCGAAAAGCTCCTGCGGCGGTTGTTGGAGATTTGCCGCAACGGCGGCGAGCAACGCCGCCTGCGCGATCTCACTTCCGGCGACGGCGAGAAGTTGAAGGCTTACCTGGCCGAACGCGATCTGCTGGACGTGCTGGAGGATTTCCCGCATACCCGCATCGATGCCCAGGATCTGGCGGTGACCTTGCCCAAGCTCGCGCCGCGCCTCTATTCCATCGCGAGCTCGCCCAAGGAGAACCCCGGCGAAGTGCACCTGACCATCGGCGTCGTCCGCTACCTGAACGACGGCCGCCTACGGCGGGGCGTGACCTCCACCTTCCTGGCCGAACGCGTTCCCCTGGGCCTCACGGTCCCCGTATTCGTGCAGCCCTCCGCCCATTTCAGCCTACCTGCCGACGGAAAAACACCCATCATCATGGTGGGCCCCGGCACCGGCGTGGCGCCTTTCCGTGCCTTCCTGCAAGAGCGGCGCGCCAACGGCGACGCCGGCAGGAATTGGCTCTTTTTCGGCGATCAGCGCCGGCGTTTCGATTACCTGTACAGCGAGGAGTTCGCCGGCATGCAGGCCGCGGGACATCTCTCGCGCCTGGACCTGGCCTTCTCGCGCGATCAGGAAGAGAAGGTCTACGTGCAGGATCGCATGTTGGAGAAGTCGAAGGAGCTCTTCGCCTGGCTCGAAGAAGGCGCGCATTTCTACGTCTGCGGCGATGCCAAGCGCATGGCCAAGGACGTGGAGGCGGCCTTGCTGCACGTGATCTCCAAGGAAAGCGGGAAAGGCCCGGAGGAAGCCAAAGCCTACCTGGAGAAGTTGAAGGAAGGGAAGCGCTACCAGCGCGACGTATACTGATGGCCCCCTCGCTTTCCAAATTCATGGGGGATGGCGAAGAACTCATCGGCGCCTACCTGCAAGAACAACAGAACCTGACGGCGGTGGAGCGCTTTTCCAACCTCCACGACGCGAGGCATGCGAGCGGCGCGCCCAGCCTGGAAAGCCATTATCGCGATCTGCTTCCCCTGGAAAAGCCCAAGCCCGGCCAGCAATACGCCTTCGAGGTCGATCTGGATCGCTGCACGGGCTGCAAGGCCTGCGTCACCGCCTGCCACAGCCTCAACGGCTTGGACAGCGGGGAGACCTGGCGTTCGGTGGGCCTCATCCACAATCCGATCGGCAAGCGCTTGCAGCAGACGGTCACCACCGCCTGCCAGCATTGCCTGGAACCCGGGTGCGCGCATGGCTGCCCCGTCAAGGCCTACGAAAAGGATCCGGTCACCGGCATCGTTAAGCACCTGGACGATCAATGCATCGGCTGCGAGTACTGCATCCTGAAATGCCCTTACGACGTGCCGCAATACAACCACGAGCGGGGCATCGTGCGCAAGTGCGATATGTGCGTGGGCCGCCTGGAAGTCGGCGAGGCCCCCGCCTGCGTGCAGGCTTGCCCCACCAAGGCCATCCGCATCACCCTGGTCGATCAAGCCGAAGTCCGCAGCCATTACGCCGAGTACGCGGCCCTGCCCGGCGCGCCCGATCCGCGCCATACCTTGCCGACCACGCGCTATAAGACCGTCCGTAAATTCCCCGAGAGCATGGAAGCGGCCGACGCGTACAAGCTGCGCAAGGAAAAGCCCCATTATCCGCTCACCTCCATGTTGACCTTGTCCCAGCTGGCCGTCGGCCTTTTCATCCTGCTGGAGGCGGGCACCCTCGCGGGCATCCTTCCCACGCACGCTGGTTTCCAGGCCGCCGGCCATCTCACGGCCGCGCTCATCCTCTTCGCGTCCATCGTCCTCAGCGTCGCCCACCTGGGCCGGCCCCTCTACGCCTTCCGCGCCTTCCTGGGGCTGCGCCGTTCCTGGCTCAGCCGCGAGATCCTCGCCTTCACCTTGCTAGGGGGATGGGTCTCCGTCGTCACCGCGGGCGTCTTGGCCACCGCGTTCGGTCCCGCGCTCACCCTGCATTTCCCCGCCCTAGGCCCGTCCCTCGGGAAAGCCGCCGCCTGGACCGGCAGTCCCGCCTCGCGCATCGCCCTTTGCCTGCTCGGCCTGGCCGCCTTGCATTGTTCCGCCATGATCTACCGCGACACGCCCCGCGCCTTCTGGGCCACGCGCCATACATCGGCCAAGTTCCTGCTCACGGCCCTGGCCGGCGGCCTGGCCAGCCTGCTTACCTTGGGGATGGTCGCTACCCTATGGGTCCCCGCCTTCGCGGACGGATTGGCGGCTTGGGGCCGTTGGGTTTGCATCGCCCTTCCCTTCGCCGTGTTCGCCAAGCTCGCCGTGGAAGCCCGCATCCACCGCCATGGCGACGATCAAGAGCCCACGCCCCTCAAGAAGACCGCCTTGCTGTTACGCGGTCCCTTGCGCGTAGCGCATGCCTGGCGCTTCAACGCCGGCCTCTTGGGCGGATTCATCCTCCCCATGTTCTGGCTGTACCGCGACCGCGCCGCATTCGGCGCCGGCGATCTTATTCTCGCCCTTTCCATCCTGGCCGCCGTCCTGGCGGGGGAATGGCTGGAGCGATACCTGTTCTTCACCGCCTGCGTGCCGCCGCGCATGCCGGGCGCCTGAGCGCGGAAAGCGAACCATGGCCGTAAAAGATCGTCTGGCCGGGCTCTTCAAGGACCGCAACGGCCGCCTCACCCACGAGATGGTGCTTTCGCCCGGCCGCTTCGGCCTGGGCAAGACGCCCCATCGCCTGCGCCCCGACGCGACCACCAGCATGGTGTGCGGCTTCTGTTCCACGGGCTGCAGCCTTAAGATCCACATGAAGGACGGCAAGGCCGTCAACCTCACCCCCGATCCCGATTATCCCGTGAACCTGGGGATGGCCTGCCCCAAGGGTTGGGAAGCCCTGACCCCGCTGGCCTCGCCCGATCGCGCCACCACGCCCCTGCTCCGGAACGCCTTCGGAGCCTTGCAGCCGGTGGACTGGGACACGGCCCTCAAGACCTTCGTGGCCCGCTTCCGGGGCGTGCTGGAACGGCACGGGCGCGAGGCCGGGGCCTTCCTGAGCACCGGCCAGATCCCCACCGAGGAGATGTTCACGCTCGGGCTTTTGGCCAAGTTCGGCATGGGGCTCTTGCATGGCGACGCCAATACGCGCCAATGCATGGCCACCTCCCACGTCGCTTACAAGCAATCCTTCGGGTTCGACGCGCCGCCCTTCGCGTATAAGGATTTCGAGGAATCGGACGTGCTCGTCTTCATCGGGGCCAATCCTTGCATCGCCCATCCCATCATGTGGGAACGGGTGATGATGAACAAACGTAAACCGGAAATACTGGTGGTTGATCCGCGGCAAACGGAGACCGCCTTGGCGGCTACGCGCCATTATCCCATCCTCCCCAAGTCGGATTTGGCCCTGCTCTACGGCCTCGCCCACGTCCTCTTCGCGGAAGGCTGGATCGATCGCGAATACATGGAAGCGAATACCGTCGGTTGGGAAGGCTTCCGCGAACACGTACGGACCTTCGATCCGGAATCGGCGGGAGCCATGACCGGCCTCGGGGCCGCGCGCATCCGGGAGTTCGCCGCCCTGCTAAAGCCCGGCAAGCGGGTTTCCTACTGGTGGACCATGGGCGTGAACCAGGGGCATGAGTCGGTACGCACCGCCCAGGCCATCATCAACCTGGCCCTCATGACGGGCAACATCGGCAAGCCGGGCACTGGCGCCAATTCCATCACCGGCCAGGTCAACGCCATGGGCTCGCGCCTCTTCAGCAACACCACCGGCCTGCCCGGCGGCCGCGATTACGCCAATCCCGCCCACCGCGAGGAAGTGGCTTCCCTGCTCGGCATCGACGCCGCCATCATCCAGGATAAGCCGGGCCAGGCTTATGATCAGATCATCGACGGCGTGGAGGCCGGGCGCATCAAGGCCCTGTGGGTGATCGCCACCAATCCCGCGCATTCCTGGATCAACCAGGAGTCCTTCCGCCGCGCGGCCGCGAAGCTCGAGTTCCTGGTCGTGCAGGACATGTACCCCAACACGGAAACAGCCCAATTGGCCCATCTCGTTCTCCCTTCCGCGGGATGGGGAGAGAAGGAAGGCGTGGTCATCAATTCCGAGCGCCGCCTGGGGCTCTTCAAAAAGGTTTCCCCCGCCCCCGGCCAGGCCTTGGCCGACTTCTACATCTTCAAGCTGGTCGCTAAGTATTGGGGCTGCGACGCCCTCCTGTCCCGCCTGAACTCCCCGGAAGACGCTTTCCGGCTGATGGGGGAATTCTCGCGCGGCCGTCCTTGCGACATCTCCGGCATTCCCGGCTACGCCGCCATCGACGCCGAGGGCGGCATCCAATGGCCGCGCCGGCCCGGTCCAGTAGGCGCGGATGCCGGCGCATCGGATGCGGGCGCATCTGGGCCAAATGCTGGCGCATCAGATGCGGGCGTATCCGGTCCGGACGCGGGCCGCGAACGCCGTCTCTTCGCCGACGGGCGCTTCTTCCATTCCGATGGCAAGGCCCGTTTCCTGTTCGCGCCTCCCCAGCCCCTACCCGAGCCCCCCGACGCGGACTATCCTTTCGCCTTGCTCACCGGGCGCGGATCCTCGGCGCAATGGCATACCAACTCGCGCACCGGAAAGTCGGCCGTGCTCCGCAAGCTTTATCCCTCCGAGCCGCAGATCGAAATCCATCCCGACGATGCGGCGCGCCTCAAGATCGTTTCGGGGGATTGGGTCGCGGTCATATCGCGGCGCGGACAGGCCCGCGCCCGGGCGCTGCCCGCTTCCACCGTGCAGCCGGGCCAAGTGTTCATGACCATGCACGACGCGGCCGTGAATAAACTTACCTTTCCGGCATTCGATCCCCATTCGCGCCAGCCTTCCTATAAGCACTGCGCGGTGCGGATCGCCCGGGAGCCGGCCGCCTAAGCCCATCGGAAGACGGGCCCAGGCGTTTTCCGCCGCCCCGTCGCCGACCCTTTCGCTCCCAGGGAGATCCGATGGACACCCAATTCTTCGGTTTCGAATCCGACTTCGTGGACTCCATGCGCTGCATCCCCATGGCCGCCCGCCTCCGGCTCGATCGCACCGGGGTAAAGCTTAAACTCAACGAATGGTCCAAGCTCGCCCCCGAGCTGCGCATGGCCCTGGCCCAATCGCCCTGCGGTTCGCCCGCGGAACGGGAACAGTGGAAGAACTTTCTGCTAGGCTTGGTGGAACAGACCTCCGGCTCCGCGCCTTCGCTTCTGCCCGAACCCGTCGAAGAAGCCTGGGAAGATCGGGGAACGGTGCCGGCCCAAGTATCTGCGCAAGCCCGGTCCCTGGGGCTCGCGCTGGATTCCGCTGCCTGGGCGGCGCTCACGCCCTTGCAACGTTTCGCTCTGGTGAAGCTCAGCCGGCCCGGCCATGAGAACCGCAATTTCCGCCCGGCCATGCAAGAGTTCGGCCTGATCCAAGAGGGCGCCGGAGACTAGCCGGCGAGGATATCCGGCGAGAACGATTCCAAGGAATCGAAGATCCTATCGGCGATGGCATATTCGGGACGGCCGCGGTTATGCGTTTCCGGAACCGCCACGCAGAACATGCCGGCGGCCTTGGCCGCGCGCACGCCGGCCACCGAGTCTTCGAATGCGATGCAGCCGCCAGGATCGGCCCCGAGGCGCGCCGCCGCCGATAGAAACACCGCCGGATGCGGCTTGCCGTGGATCTCGAGCACGGCGGAAACCACGGCATGGAAGCGACCCGCCAAGGCTAAAGTCTCCAGAGCGGCCGCGATCACCTCGGGAGGCGAAGAGGAAGCGACCGCCAGCCTGCAACCCGCATCGACGCAGAGATCCAAAGCGCGCACGGCTCCCGGCTTCACCGCTCCCGTCTTACCGAATTCACGGATCATGTAGGCATTCATGCTCGCGTTCAGCCGGGACGCGTTAAGGGTGGCCCGGGGAAAAAAGCCTTGCCATACCCCCATGGCCTCCTGCAACCGCATTCCCGTAGTCGAATGCTGCATCTCCAAGGTCAACTCCAGGCCCAATTCGGCGAATGCGGCCATCTGGGCTTTTTCCCAAAGACGCTCGCTTTCGATGAGCAACCCATCGAGATCGAAGACCGCCCCCGCAAACCGGCCCATGTCCGCCCTCCTCCCCTGCAAACATAAGAAACTGCTTATCCTGGCTGGATGAGCCTTTTTGTATACCATCCTATACACTCTTTCCCCGGGAACTGGATATCAGGGGTATCCATCCTCACTCCCGTCCCGGCACTTTGACGGAACGATTTTTGGACCCGACCTCTTTTTTCCCAAAAAGGACGAATTACATTTCTTTGCCATCAATTTCCGAATAGTGGCATGGATGTTGCCATTAGCGGGTCCAATCATCGAGTAAGAGGGAATCATGCCGGGAAAGATCAGGATCGGGATCGTTGGGCTGGGCTTCGGGGCGGAATTCATCCCCATCTACCAACGGCATCCGCAAGCGGTTATGCACTCCATTTGCCAGCGCAATCCGGAAAGCCTTAAGAAGGTCGGGGACGCTTTCAAGGTCGAGAAGCGCTTCACCTCCTACGAGGCCATGCTGAAGGATCCCGAACTGGACGCCGTGCACATCAATTCGCCCATTCCCGATCATGCGCATATGACCCTGGCCGCGCTCAAGGCCGGTAAGCACGTCATGTGCACCGTGCCCATGGCCACCAGCGTCGAGGACTGCAAGAAGATCGTCGACATGGTGAAGGCCACCGGCCTCACCTATATGATGGCCGAGACCGTCGTCTACGCCCGCGAGTTCCTCTTCGTGAAGGAGCTGTACGAGAAGGGCGAACTCGGCAAGGTTCAATACCTGCAGGCCAGCCATCAGCAGGACATGGACGGTTGGCCCGGATACTGGCCCGGCCTGCCCCCCATGTACTATGCCACCCATTGCGTGGGTCCCTGCCTGGGCCTGATGAAGTCGGACGCGGAAGTCGTTTCATGCTTCGGCTCCGGCACCATCCGCAAGGAAATGATCCCGATCTACAACTCCCCGTTCGCCGTCGAAACCGCGCATGTCAAATTCCGCAATTCGGACATCACCGCGCGCGTGATCCGCTCCCTGTTCGACACCGCCCGCCAGTACCGCGAGAGCTTCGACGTATACGGCGACAAGAAGTCCTTCGAATGGCCTCTGGTCGAAGGCGAGCCGCCGGTCATCCACACCGCCAAGAAGCCCGAGCACGAGATTCCCGCCAAGGTCACCGTTCCCGATTACGCCCGTCTCCTCCCGAAGGAAATCCAATCCTTCACCACCAAGGGCGTGTACGGCGATGAAGAGACCCATCTTTCCTTCGTGCAAGGCGCCGGCCACGGCGGATCGCATCCGCACCTGGTCAATGAGTTCGTGAGCGCCCTGTCGCAGAAGCGGCAGCCTTTCCCGAACCACATCCAGGCCGCCAACTGGACCTGCACCGGCATCCTCGCGCATGACTCGGCCATGCGCGGCGGCGAACCCTTGCGCCTCCCGGAATGGACCTTCACGTGGTAACGGCCGCACGGTCCCTCCTCGCATCATCCAATTCGGTCTATTCCAATCCCCTTTTCAATCTCGAAAGGTCAAGAATGAAGAAATCATTCCTTCGGCTCACAATGGCCTCCGTCCTTGCGGGGTTATCCATTTCCACTCCCGGCTTCGCCGACCTCGTGCGGAATCCCACCGCCGTGGGCGCCAGTTTCGACATCGGCCAAATCGTGCAGGGAACCATCTACGACGGCTCCAACGTCTCCAGCAAGTTCAACGGGGATAAGCAGCAGATCACCCGCACGGGCGTCTATCTCACCGAGTCGGGAACGTATAACGACCGACTGAGCATCTACCTGACGGTAGGCGGCTTGTTCTGGTACGCATTGCCCGAAGGCACCTCGTTCCAGTCGCATCGCATCTATTTCGGCCCCGGCGTGGGCCAGGCCCAAGGCACTTACAACTTCGGCAGCGATCCGAAAAACCCTGCGGCCGCCCTGCAATTCGGCCTCTTCAATTACAAATACTCCGAGGCCTTCGATCTGGGCGAATACCTGTACCGCAGCGGCACCTACCCCGGCCTGCTGGTTTCCGGCGGCTGGTCCTACATCAATGCCGCTTCCTACATGGCCCAGGGCGCGCGATTGAACGTGCCCCTCTGGGAAGGCAAGATCAGCAACGACTTCACCTTGTTCATGGAACGCGACCTGGAACCCACGAACGATCTTTCGCCCGGCTACCTGCTGAAAGTGAAGCCCATTCCCGCGCTTGAAATCGGCGCGGGCGTGGTGTGGTCGCATGCTATTTCCCTGAACGGCGCGCGTCTCGATCCGAAAAAATCGGCGAATGAATACAGCATCGCGACGGGACGTCCCTCAATCAATAACGGTTCCTCTTCGCCTGCCGACAGTTGCCCCTGCGGGTACTGGACCTTCAAGGGCTTCAAGACCATGGGCAGGATCTCGCTCGACATCGGCCAACTCATCAATTCCGACCTCATCCATCCCGGGGACTTCAAACTGTATTCCGAAATCTCCCTGCTGGGCGTCGAGGACCAGCCTTTCTTTTACACCAAGAAATCGGAACGCATGCCCATGATGGCCGGCATCGATATCCCCACCTTCGGCATCCTCGACCAGTTGGGTTTCGAAATCGAATACCACAAGTCGCCGTATCCGAACACCAACGGTAGCGTGCTGCAAAGCCAGCTTCCCATTCCCATTAATGACGGCCAGAATGCCTTCGATTACGACTTGAGCTCGAAATCAGCCGCCGCTCAGGACTCCCTCTCGAAGGCGATGAAGAAGGACGACGTCAAGTGGGCGATTTACGCCCGCCGCACCATCACGAAAAGCGTTTCGATCACCGCGCAAGCCGCCAACGATTACCTGCGGCATTTCAACTTCACCGCGTCGCCTTCCGCGATCCCGGCCACCTCCCTCCCCAGCGACTGGTATTATGTGCTCCGTCTTGAGTTCGGAATTTAAGGAGCACCCGAATGAAAAAGAACACCCTTAAGAACAAAGCCGGCACGGTTTGCGCCTTGCTCTCGCTTCTGGCGGGAACGACGTATTCCGATGTGGAATTCCATCCCAAGATCGTCGGGGCTGCCGTCGATTTCGGCGAGATCAAGAACGGGAAGGTGGGAGGCGAGGATTGGTCCGACCAGACCCTTACCCGCACCAGCGTTTACGTCACCACTTCCGCCACCGTCGACAAGAAGCTCGGCCTGTTCATGACCATCGGCGGCTTGTTCTGGTACCCGATCCATCCCGGCGAAACCACGCCCGAGCGCTTGGTCCGTTTCGGGCCCGGCGTCGGCCAAGCGCAGGGGATATATTCGTTCGGCGATCCCGAACATCCTTCCGCCACGCTGCAGTTCGGCCTCTTTCCGGAGAAATACAACCCGGATGCGACCAACTTGGGCGAGTACCTGTTCCGGAGCGGGACCTACCCGGGGTTCCTTATCACCGGCGGTTGGTCGTACCTCAACTCGGCGAACTACCTCGCCCAGGGCGCGCATTTCACCTTGCCCACCTTCGGCGGAAAAGTGACCCATGAAGTGACCGTTTTCATGGAACGCGACTACGAGCCGACCAGCGACTTTTCGCCCGCATATTTGATCACCGCGAAGCCTTCCGGTTTCCTCGAACTCGGGGCCGGCCTGGAATGGGCGCACGCCCTGTCGCTGAATCCCGATCGGCTCTCCCCCGACAAGACGCATGACGATTCGGTCAACAACGGTTACAGCAAGGTCACCAAAATGCCTTTGCGGGGCGCTTCCGATCCCGCGACGTTGGCCGCCTTGACCACTCCGGGGCAGATCGGGTTTTACACCTTCCGCGGATTCAAGGCCATGGGCCGGGTCTCCTTGAACTTCGGGGATCTGATGGGCCTCGATCCCCAAGCCTCCGGCGACTTCAAGCTCTATTCGGAAATCGCCTTGCTGGGTATCGAGGATCAGCCGTATTACTACGACAAGAAGAGCGAACGCATGCCCATCATGGCAGGCCTCTCCGTTCCCACCTTCGGGATCCTCGACAAGCTGAACTTCGAAGTCGAATACCACAAGTCCCGTTTCCACAATACCGTGGGCGCGCCGTTCTATTACTCCTTGCCCATCCCGCTCGACGACGATGGAACCACGGATAACCCCTACCGATACGACCTCAATTCCTATCCCGCCGCCGAACAGGATTCGATAGCCAAAGAACAAGAAAAGGATGATTGGCATTGGTCGGTGTACGCGAGCCGGAAGGTCGTCCAGGGAATTTCCTTGACGGGTCAAATCGCCAGCGATCACCAACGGCATCCCACCGGTCCCGAAGTGAAACCTTCGGTAGAACCCCCCACCTTGCGCCCCAAGGATTGGTACTACGTGGTGCGGTTGGATTTCGGGCTTTTTTAGGATAGGGTCATATTGTCGTAGGGCGGTGCTTAAGGACTTTCCCGTGTCGTTGAGGGCGAACGGGAAACAGCCTGGGAGTGGAAGCGAGCGCCTTCGATGGCCTGTCTAGCGGGAAGCCGCTAACGGGTCGGTCGCACGCGATGCGACCTCCGACTGGGCCCAGCGCGAGGCCGGCCGGCCTCGGCAAGGGATGGCTCGAAGCGCGCGGAATCCCCTCTAAATCCTGGCGAGATGGGTCAGGATTTACCAGTGCCGATTTCGACTTGGCAGTACTTTTTAAGCTCTGGGGGAGTATAACTCCGATGGATTATTCGATAGGGAGGGTTGGGATGATGTCACGAATCAATGGTTGGTCCTGCAAGGCGGGCGGAATGGCTCTTGCCTTGGGACTGGCTCTCATGGGGGTTCAAGAAGCCAGGGCGCAAACGGCCGTGGTCGCTCGCGACCCGAACAACCCTTACCAGAAAAGCAAGTTCGGCCACGTTCACCGCGTATTCCTCTACTCCTTCGAGTTGGGCTCGCACAATCAGTCGTACCTGCAGGAATCGATGAAGCGGTACGCGCAGAAGTACGGGTTCCAGTTGGATATCGGAACCACCAACAGTTACATCACCGAAGCGACCCTGGGATTGAGCGGAGACACCACCAATCCGGTGAATGTCGCGGTGTTCAATGACGGCGACGGGGACGTTCTCTCCAATGCCACCTCCCTGGCCGCCATGAAGAAATTCGTGGAGGTCAAGGGACGCGGATTATTCCAAGTCCATGCAGCCGCAGCGTATATCCCCTGCCCGACCAGCGGCGCGGAAAACCTGACTGATGCGAACTGCAAGTGGTTGGCCCGCATTCTTGTGCGCCAGTACTTGAACCATAACCCCGATCCGAATTACGTCCGCATTTACGTGGACTCGGTTAAGGCCGGCGAAATCCCGCCACATGCTACCGCCGCGACCGGCGGTAATGTCGCGGCGACCACGGATCATGGCAAGCGTGTTCCCGAATACAAGAGCATCTTCGACTCGCTGCCCTCCAACAATGGCGTCGTCGGCGGCGCCGAGCCCATGGTTTGGGACAGCTTGGGCGATGAGTGGTACAACTACCGCGGCTATGTGCGCAATCAAGGCGCGCAGACGTTCGATGCCGTGCCATTCGGCCCGGTGACCGCGTTGTTCGCGCAAGACGAAAGCGCCCCTTATACCGCGGCAAGCCTTCACATGGGCGACCGCGTCCAGGCCTGGGCCAGACATGTCGGCACCGGCCTCACGGTCTACAACAACATGGGGCATGGCAACCTTTACGTGCGCACGCGTAAAGTGCACGGCGCCACCGTCAACGACAGCATCGTCGAAAAGATCAACTGGCGCATCATCCGTTACCTGGCCCGCGACTTCGTGGGTTGCATGGATCCGAGCAAGGCCGCCTATAACCCGGAAGCTTCGGTGACCAAGATCAACGAGATGGACAACCCCGCCCCGTGTGACGTAGTGTCCGCCAAGATCATCAAGGACGGGGCTACGTACAATGGCGTTAAGGTGGCGGGCCGCAACATCCGCGTCGCGTTGCCGGAAAAAGGGGAATACCAGGTTCTTGTCGTCGATGCGCAAGGCAAGCAATACTACAACGGCTTTGCGGCAGGCGGAGCCGGTAAGACCTTGGATATCGCCAGCCTCGGCAAGGGCCAGTTTTACGTGCATATCGTCGCGCCCAATGAATCCCGCAACGTGACGGGTGTTCGCCTGGACTAAACCCCGGAGCCATTCAGCCGAAGAAAGGCCTTCTCTTCCGGGGAGGCCTTTTATTTTTTGCGGCCCATCCCCGGCTCCCTTGCCCGCGCTTGTCCCCGGAAACTTTCCGTTGTAGCTTCCCTAGTCATGAACATTTCCCGGATCCTCAAGCCCGTGCTCGGGGCGGTATTCTTGATTGCCGGCCTTTGCCTTCCCTTCGCCGCCCGTTCCTTATCCCCCGACTGGAACCCGCAACGAACCCTGATCCAGAATGCCCTCGAATGCCATGTCCAGATCTCGCCCGATACGCGGAAACCCATATTCGTGGTCGTGAAAAAGGGCGAGGAAAACCCCTCGGCTTACCTGGTCCAATTCGAGGAAACGCAGTTGTTCATGGAATTCGATCCCTCCGTGACCGCCACCGAAATCCGGAATGCCGTCCAGTCCCATTTTCCGGGCAATCATATCCCTCCCAGCGATCCTGTTTCGGGGCGCGTTCGCTTCGAAGGCTGGTCCGGCCATGCCGCCGTATCGAAGCCTTTCGGATGGGTGTTCGCGGCTTCGCTCGGGCTCCTGCTCGCGGGTTGGCTGATGACAAGGGCGATTTGGGGTAGGGCCCGGAGTTGATCTACCGGTGTCCCCCGCCCCTCTGAAACGCGCGCCTTTCCTAAAAGGGCGCCTTTTATGGTCGGCCTTGATATTCCTCGCCTCCGGCCTCCTCGCCGAAACCCGTTCCCAGACCGATAGCCTATCCCGGGAGTCCGAAGGCTCGATCGATTTCGGGCAACTTGAATCGGGTCAGCTCGATCATACCGACGGTACGGGCCAATCTTTCACCCGTACCACGGTTTCGGTCGCCTTGGCCCGGAAGTATGCCCAAAGATTGGGCATGCGCTTCTCCCTCTCGGAAATGTTCTGGTACCCGCTTCCGGTGGGGCAGTTCGACGAAGAGCGTTTCGTCCGCTTCGAATCCGACCTGGAAGCCTATGGCGTGCTGATATTCGGAAATCCGGAACGCCCGCGCGCCTTCCTTCAGTTCGGTCTTTTCCCCTTCAAATACAATCCCGACGCCAGCGATCTGGGGGAATACCTCTACCGCAGCGGGACCTATCCCGGATACTTGTGGACCGGAGGAAATTCTTACCTGAACTCGGCCTATTACACCGGGCAGGGGATCCGCTTGAACGTGACGTCGCTCGACGGCTTCGCGGTCCAGGATTTCACCCTGTTCATGGAGCGCGACATCGAACCCCTCCATGATTTTTCCCCGGGGTACGTTCTGACGCTGAAGCCCGCTGGGTACCTTGAGCTGGGCGGCGGCGGGGTCTGGGCCCATGGGCTCTCCTGGAATCCCGAAAAACTATCGCCGCACGATCCCCGGAACGCCTACAGCCTCGCCACCGGCCTGCCGCTCCTGGATGCCACGGATACGGCCACGCTAAACTCTCCCGCGAATCAACTCGGTTATTACACCTTCAAGGGTTTCAAACTCATGGCCCGCGTTTCCCTCGACCTCGCGGAGCTGCTGGACCAGGGCCGGCTCCATGGAAAGGACTTCAAGCTCTATTCCGAAATCGCCTTGCTCGGCGTCGAAAACCAACCGTTCTATTACGATAAACGGACGGAGCGCATGCCGATCATGATGGGCATCGCCATTCCCGCCATGGGCCTGCTGGATCGTTTTTCCGTGGAAGCGGAATACCACAAATCCCGTTTCAAGAATTCCATCAGCTACCTGGAGGACGGGCAGCTTCCCCTTCCGCTCAACGGTGCCACCGACAATCCGTACAACTATTCCGATTCCGCCGTCCATGCATCGCCCCGCGCGTTCGCATCGGACGATTGGCACTGGTCCGTATTCGCGGAACGCAAAATCATGGACGGCATCACCCTATCGGGATTGGCCGCCAGCGATCATTTTCGCCACGAAAACGAGGACGACGAGCCGCATAGCGACCCTGCCACGATGAGCTGGAAAGACTGGTACTACGTCATGCGCCTGAACTTCAGGTTGCCCTGACGCGATCCCGGAAATAAGTCCATATTTTATGGTGTAAATCCCGGAGACCGGTGCGACCCCAAAGCTACGCCTCGGGCCTCCCCGCCGAGGTGGCGATTCCCGGGCCCGGTCCAGGATATTCCGGATGCCGGGTATCGATATGCCGGACGGAAACCGCCCGCTTCGCGTACATTTAAGGACGCTCCCGCGATCCGGATAGGGGACTGGTTACTATGGATCAATCGGAGGGAGCCTTCGGGTCCTTCTCTATCGGAGGAAAAAGCCTGCGCATGAATCAATGGGTCCCAGGCGGTGGACGGTTTCCGTTTTTTTTCAGGGGATGGCTTCTGCTTTTGCTGGCCTTTCCCGCCATCGCCGCGGCAGCCTTTTCCTTTTTCGATCCCCGGGATTCCGCGGCCGTTCCCGATCGCCTCTCGCGGACCGGAATCTATAAGGATATCGCGACGAAGGTCACGGATACGTCCCTGCATGCTTTCGCCATCAACGCCCCGCTCTGGTCCGACGGGGCCGCCAAGATGCGTTGGGTTATCCTTCCGCCTGGCCGTTCCATTCCTTACAACGATACCACAGACCGGTTCGACTACCCGGACAGCGCGACCTTCGTGAAGACATTCCTGTTGGAGCGCAGGCAAGGGGACAGCACCACGCGGGTTTATTGGGAAACCCGCTTCCTCATGAACAGGCGCGATAGCGCCGGCGAAAATTCCTGGCGCGGCTTCTCCTACCGCTGGAATGACGAAGCCACCGAGGCATACCTCGTGAATCCCCGGGCTGGCTTCGATACCTCTTTCTTCTATACGCGCGGGCCGGCCGATGGGGGTACCTACAAGAAATGGCATTTCCCTTCCCAGAGCGAATGCGAACTTTGCCATGCGGCCCGATCCGTGCTCGGCTTCCTGCCGCCGCAATTGAAGCGTCCGAGCGCCGCCGATCCGGCCATCGATCAAGTTCTCGATCTGTTCCGCCAAGGGATTTTCACCGGGCCTCGGCCCGACGCCGCCGCCTTGGCGGCCCGTTGGAAAGGCCTCCGGGAGCCTTTGCCTGCCGGGCTTTCCCCGACCCAACGCTACGCCTTCCTGGACACGGTGGCGCGATCGTACATCGCCGGTAATTGCTCGGGCTGCCACGGGGACCGCGGGATCTCCCAAGGCAGGGCTCCTTCGAACGTGAACTACGACTTCTACCGCCTGCGTCCGACCATGGAATTCGCCCATGCGCCAACGGGATCGGCCGGTATGGATATGGCCGATACCGGCTACGTCCGCCTTTTCGGCCGGCCTTATGTACGTGAAGCCGCAAGGCGCCTGGGCCTGGATACGGCCGCCGGGGCGCCCTGGGATTTGGTTAGACCCCCTGACACCACCCTTCCGCCCGCTTTGGTCTACCCCGGTTACCCCGCCTATTCCACGATTCTGTACCGGCAAATCCTGCGAAGGGCACCCTGGCGCGACTCCATGGAAGCCCGGATCAATCTCGAGGGAACGGGCGCTCCAACCGGATGGTCCACTTGGCTCTTCTCCAAGCCGTGGGGGTCTTCTGCTTGGCGCGACGATCTCGACACCCATGGAGTGAGGCTGGAGGATGTCATCTCCTATCAGGCCGAAACCAACTACGCAGGGGCGCAAATGCCGCCCCTCAACGCGAGTTTCATACCGGATTCGGCGGCGCTGGCAGTGCTCGGCGAATGGATCCAGGGTTATCAGAGCTTGTACGGCACAGGTATCCATTCCGCGCCGGCTGGAAGGAAGCCGTCTCTCCCCGCGAATCTCTTCCGCAGACCCGGCCATCGGATTCTCTTCGCTCTCCCGGACGGGGAGAAACCAAGGGACGCTCGCGGACGGGCGAACTGATAACCTTGGGCTCGCGATTCCCTTTGGACCGGGAGCCTCTGAAGCCCGCTAGGGCCCGCCTCCATCCAGGGTCTTCAGTAGAGCCCCATAATCGCCCGCGGCCCACGCCGTCCGATCGTCGTGAAAGACCATTGCCCTTACCGTGCTTAGCGTGTCCTTGCCCGTTATCTGTTGCCCGCTCCAGGTAGTCCCGCCGTCTCTCGTTTTGCAAATCTTTCCGAAATCGCCGGCCGCCCAACCTTCTTCAGGGGAAAGAAAGTGCAGTGCGAGTATCCCTTGAATATGCGGCTTGTTAGCGGCCTGCCAATGGGCGCCGCCGTCAACCGTCTTAAGCACCATGCTATACTGCCCCGCCGCAAAGCCATGCTGCCCGTCCGTAAAATGCACGGCGTATAGTTCCGCGGTATCCAAAGCAGGGTTCGCCTGCTTGGTCCAAGTCACGCCTCTATCTACCGTCTTGAGGATGGTGCCCGCGCTACCCACGATATAACCCGTATCCGGGGAAGTAAAGGAAATCGCGAACAAGTCAGAAGCCGTGCCCGAACCCGTGGCGGCCCAGGATTGCCCTTCATCGAGACTACGGAGGATTATTCCCGCTTCCCCTACTGCCACTCCCAAGCCGTTCCCCGGAAAAGCCAAGGCACACAGTCGGGCATTGGTGCCGGAAGCGATGGAAGTCCATGTCGTCCCGTCATCTTCGGAATGCTGCATTGTTCCCGCCGCGCCGGCGGCGAAAAGGCTCCGCCCTCCATCAATCAAGGCCAAGGCGAACAGGGACTGGGTCGTACCCGTCTCACGAGGCGCCCAGGAGGTTCCACAATCCTCTGTCGCAAGCATGCTGCCCCCCGCGCCGACCACCCACCCCCGCTTCTCATCCAGGAAGGCGAGGGCATTCAAATTCCTATCGGAATCGTTGGCCAAAGAGACCCAGCCTTGGGATCCCGCCCCGGGTTCGGTAGGCTTACTCCGTTCGCATGCGAACAGGCAGCCTAGGGATATCGCGAGGGGTATGGAACGCTTGGGAAAGGAAACCGGCATGGCAGGGACCTCCATCCCGGAGAACAAAAATTTACTTACGAAAATCCTCTCGGACCGGGGTCGCATTGGCCGGGATAAATTCCATTGGCCGTCCAAGTAGTTTGTGCGGGATAAAACGAAGACGGCCACCCCTTTCGGGATGGCCGTTCGTGCTCCTTTCGGAGCGAGTTATACCCTGGCATAGACCCACTCTCCCGCGGCACAAGACCGCAGTACCATAGGCGCGTTGAGGCTTAACTTCTGTGTTCGGGATCAAGCTGTATACACCAGGGAATTTCTGGGCAATGAGGATTGGCTTCGCCAATCCATTAGGAAATTGCTTCGCAATCTCCACCGGACTGGGGCCGGGTCCTCAGGGAGTCGCGATGCGATTCCCATAATTTCAAGGCATCATTATCATAGTCTACTCATTAAATCAACTCGCTATACCGCCCGCGACGGCATCCCATCGGATGCCGAGCCAACGCGCGGTCATGAACCGGCCAAGCCGGTTTATCGATACCTTATATTGCGCCCAGGGGGAGCTCTATCAGGCCATCAAAGTGCAACTCACGGCTCATCCGAAGATGGACCTAGAATTTTTAAAGCCATACGACCTATTAGTATCGCTCGACTCCACGGATTGCTCCGCTTCCATCTGCGACCTATCGACGACGTAGTCTACATCGGGTCTTCAAGGGGATCAAGTCCCACGGG